>CAXBEA010000001.1:0-104803 GCA_963974645.1 uncultured Neptunomonas sp.
GAATATCTCATTACTACATCTTGTGGCAAGAGGAGCTAACCGTCTACCCCGCTTCCTTTATTAAAGAAAGCTCAAACCAAATCAAGGCGAAGCCGCAGCGCCGCCACTGAAAAAGTTAAATCGACGCTTAAGTCAGTTCGTTGATGCTATCGCCCAGGGCGTTGATCAGGCTGTCGATCTCTTCGCGCTGGGTGGTAAACGGCAGGCCCAGCTGGATGGTATCGCCGCCGTAGCGGACGTAATAGCCCTTGTCCCACATCTTCATCGCGATCTGGTAGGGGCGCAGTTGCGGCTCACCCGGGGCGTGCTCGATGGTCAGCGCGCCGGCAAAGCCGTAGTTGCGGATGTCGGCCACGTACTGGGTGCCATTGAGGCTGTGCAAGGCATTCTCAAATACCGGCGACAGCTCGGTAACGCAGTCGATCAGGCCGTCATTGTCGAGGATATCGAGCGTGGCCAGCGCTGCAGCACAGGCGACCGGATGCGCCGAGTAGGTGTAGCCGTGGGGTAGTTCTATCGCGTACTCAGGGCCACCGGTTTCCATAAAGCAGTCATAGATCTCCTGTTTCACGGCGACGGCACCCATCGGCACGGTACCGTTAGTGAGCTGCTTGGCCATGTTGATCATATCGGGGGTGACGCCGAAGGCCTCCGCACCCGTTTTGGCACCCATCCGACCGAAGGCGGTGATCACCTCATCAAAAATCAGCAGAATATTGTGCTGATTGCAGATCTCGCGCAACCGCTTTAGGTAGCCGACGGGGGGCGGCAGTACACCGGCGGAACCGGCCAGCGGTTCGACAATCACCGCGGCGATATTGGAGGCGTCATGCAGTGCAATCTGCTCCAGCAGGCCGTCGGCCAGGTAGGCACCGGTCTCAGGCAGGCCCCGTACGAACTTATTTTCCGGCAGCACCGTGTGGGCCAGGTGATCGGCGTCCACGGCGGTGCCGAACAGGGCGCGGTTGGGGCCGATACCACCGACCGAAATACCGCCGAAGTTAACCCCGTGATAGCCTTTGGCGCGACCGATTAGCTTGGTCTTGCTGGCCAGGCCCCTCTTGCGCCAGTAAGCGCGGGCGATTTTTAGCGAGGTCTCGGTGGCTTCGGAGCCGGAGCCGGTAAACATCACCCGGTTGATCCCCGCAGGCATAAACTGGGTGATGCGCTCGGCCAGCTGGAAAGATTTTGGATGACCAAACTGAAACGCGGGTGCGTAGTCCAGCTGTTTAATCTGCTTACTAACCGCCTCGACAATCTCGGGGCGGCTATGACCGGCGCCGCAGGTCCACAGACCCGACAAGGCATCAAAAATTTTCCGCCCAGCGGCATCGGTATAGTAGTTACCCTCGGCGGATACAATAATCCGGGGGTTGTTCTTGAATTCTCGGTTACCGGTAAACGGCATCCAATGGGCGTCGAGTTGGTCGCGGCTGACATCCCCGACCTGAGGACGAATGGCTGTGCTCATGAGCTACTCCTATCTGGATCCCTGTGGATCACGTTTTATTATTCTCGAGCCGGAGTTGTTGACGTCACTCCGCTGCTCTGTTTACCCATGCTGCCTGTAGGCATGGTTTAATTAAATTCCTTTGTGCTAATCTTCAGTTAATCAATTACTAAACTATAGGCGGGTTGTGGTGAAGAAAGGCGAGTTTAAGGGGCAGTTGAGCGACGTTGATCTGCGACTGTTGCGAATTTTCAGGAAGGTGGTTGAATGCGGTGGTTTTTCTGCCGCCGAGGTGGAGCTCAATATCAGCCGAGCGGCGATCAGTATCGCCATGTCGGACCTGGAGACGCGGCTAGGATTTCGGCTCTGCCAGCGGGGCCGCTCCGGCTTTTCCCTCACCGACGAGGGTAGCCAGGTGTACGACTACAGCCTGCAGCTGCTCGCCTCCTTGGAGGGTTTCCGTACCCAGGTCAACGCCCTGCATGCCCAGCTCAAGGGCGAGCTGAATATCGGCATCACCGATAACCTGGTGACCATGCCCCATATGCAGATCACCCATGCGCTGGCACAACTCAAGGAGCAGGGGCCGGAGGTGGTTATCAACATCAGTATGACCCCCCCTAACGAAATAGAGTTGGGGGTGCTGGACGGACGGTTACATATCGGTATGGTACCGGATCTGCGCCCCTTGGCAGGGCTCCATTACCTGCCTCTCTACCAGGAGCAGTCCCGGCTTTACTGCAGCCACGACCATCGGCTGTTCGGCCAGGCTGACGCGGTTCTGAATCCGGCGCGTATTGGCGAGCAGGACGCCGTGGTTCCGGCCTACGCTCAGACCCCGGAGATCAAAGCGTTGCATCAGCAACTCAAGGCCTGCGCCACCGCCACCGACAGGGAAGGGATCGCCTTTTTGATCCTCACCGGCCGATACATTGGTTACTTGCCGGATCATTTCGCCAGTAGTTGGGTGCGCGACGGCAAGATGCGTGCGTTGCTGCCTGACAGCTACCATTACGTTACTCAATTCTCCGCCATCACCCGTAAGGGTGCTCGCGCCAATCTGGTACTGGAGACCTACCTGGAAGAGCTGACGAAGAGCTGCGCGTAATTCAATAGCGCAGGTGGGTATGCAGCCCTCATCTCCCCGTCTCCCTTATCCCTGTCTTATGTGGGTTAACCACCACAGGTCAGGAGAATAGGGAGACCTCGATTGGAATCGAGTGGGCCTCGCTTCGGCCTGGTTAGACTCACTGGTTCTATACTTAGTTCTCTTTTGTATCCAACTGTTCTCTGATGCCGCGCGTTATATTGCCCATATATGGATCTGACATCTCAGATCCTGGATTATTGCGGAGATATATATGGCCAACAGCGCAAAAGGGCTGCCTTTCTTCCCCGACAACATCAGAGCGTTTCTGTCTGAGTTGATGCCTGGCTTCTTGCTCTGTTTGGTGGTCGCGATGGCGGCGGGGTTTGTCTCCGAGCACTACGGCGGCCCTATCATTCTTTATGCGTTGCTGATGGGGATGTCCCTCAACTACCTGTCACAGGAAGGGCGTTGTATGGCCGGAATTCAATTTTCGGCCAAATCAGTTCTGCGCGTAGGCATTGCTCTGTTAGGCGCCCGAATCACTTTTGAGCAGTTGCTTGGGCTCGGCATTACCCCTATAGCCATTGTTTTGGCGGGGGTGCCGTCAACGATACTGTTTGGTGTTATTTGTGGCCGCTGGCTGGGATTAAGTCGCTCTCAGAGTCTGTTGTCTGGGGCTTCTGTGGGGATTTGTGGTGCCTCGGCAGCGTTAGCCGTTTCTGCTGTGTTACCGGAAGATAAAGATTCTGAACGAAATCTGATATTTACCGTAATTGGTGTAACGGCCCTGAGTACCCTGGCCATGATCGTCTACCCATTGGTAGTCGCGGAGCTTGGCCTGAATGAGACCGAGAGTGGCATCTTTCTGGGGGCAACCATTCATGATGTCGCTCAGGTGGTGGGGGCCGGTTATATGATCTCCGATGATGTGGGAGATGTAGCTACTTTTACTAAATTGTTGCGGGTGGCGTCGTTGGTGCCGGTGGTTATCGTGATTACGCTGCTGTTTGCCCGAAAAGGGCAATCCAAGTCCGGTCGTTCAGGTCTGCCTCTGCCGCTGTTTTTAATCGCGTTTATCGTCATTGTTGCCATCAACAGTACGGGCATTGTGCCAGACAATATTCTTGAGGGTATGACCTTATTGTCCCGTTGGTGTTTGATTGTCGCGATGGTGGGCTTGGGGATGAAGGCCTCATTCAAGGAGTTGTCTTGTATGGGGTGGAAGCCGGTTGTGCTGCTGGTGTCGGAAACCCTGTTTCTCGCTGCCGGTGTTGCGGTCTGGCTGTTTATGGCTCGATAAATAGGATCAGCATTATCCTCGCATCGCCTGCGACCGGTAGAGTTCTCTACCGGTTTTTTTTGTTTATGTGTGAGTTAACGGTTGCGACCAGTAGGGCTTGTCGCACTTCCCAGATGTCTCTCTGTGGGTCGGCGCACCCCGTTCCCGACGGACTGCCGCACTTCCCACATTATCCCTGTGGGTCGGAATTTATTCCGACAATACGCCCAGGGGGCTTTGTCGATGACCCCAGCTTCAATACCGTTGTGATACGACCAACAATGACCAGAAACTAAAGATGTATTTTAATAGCATTACCCGTCGGGATTGCTCAATACGCGCCAAATGTACTCGATCGAAGCGATACGAACGCAAGATTCGGCGCTGGGAGCATGAAGAAGGTATGGAGCTGATGCAGCGTGGACTAGATGCGGCACCCGATACCATGGTGATTCGAAAACAAACCGTCGAGCACCCTTTCGGCACTATTAAATCCTGGATGGGGGTCGACCCACTTCCTGACCAAACGACTGAAGAACGTCGGCACTGAGATGGGTTTGCATGTTCTCGCCTACAACCTGAAGCGCATGCTGTCGACCTTGGGACAAGACGCCTTAATCAGGGCGCCGAAAGCATGGCGACCCATTCAGTCACATATTGCAGTCCAAGCCTGTTTATACGGCTGCGTTAGCGAAGCTAACCCAGAGATCGATACAACCATGCCGGAAGCGGTAGTGGGCCGTATAGCGGATCAAAAAACACAATGAGCGCCGATTTTTGACCTGGCTGGGATGGTAAATTGCTCAGAGGGTGTTTTCACACAGTCTGGCGACAGAGCCGCCATTAACTAGCTTCCGCTACGCGAACTACATTGACATGAAGCTCGATTCAATAGGAATAATCGTCAATCACTTGCCTCACTTTCTTTAACGCTTGTTGAAGCGTATCTAGCGCTACTGATCCAAGCGCAAGACGTATTGCATGGGGCACATGATCGGTCGTAGCAAAGGGTTCTGCTGTGGAAACAGAAATGTTTGAACGCATAAGTTCCATCACGACCTGGTCTGCTCGAACCTCTTCAGGTAGAGGAAGCCAGAGGAAATACGATGCTGGGTGACTCACGTATTTCAGTCCTTCCAAAATGGCCCTGGCCATCGATTGCCTGATCGTGGCATCGCTACGTTTCTCTGCTTCAAGACGAACAACCGTCCCGTCCTCGATCCACCCACAGGCGATCGCTGTCATGAGGGCGGGAGTATTCCACGTTGTCGCCCTGATGGTTCGGTCAATTAATGGCACCCATTGCGGAGGCGCCGCAACGAATCCGACGCGAAGACCGGTCGCAATGCTCTTGGAAAGCCCGGATACATAGACAGTTATCTCTGGAGCAAGCGCGGCCAGTGGAGGAGGTGGGTTTTCAGCAAGGAAGGCATAGGCGGCGTCCTCTATGATGAGTAATTCGTTGGTACGAGCAATCGAGACCAGCCGCTCTCGCTGTTCGATATTCATCACAAACCCCAGTGGGTTGTGCAGTGTTGGCATGGCATAAATGGCTCGGACTCGACGGCTTCGACATAGCTGATCAAGTGCGTCCAGATCAAGGCCTTGATCTGTCAGTGGTATGGCTACCAGCTCCAATCGATGTACTTCGGCTAGTACCTTGAATCCTGGGTAGGTTAACGCATCCGTTGCGATCACATCACCCGGATTAAGCATAGCCATGACGGTAGTAGCTAGCCCCTGTTGTGCTCCACTGACAATCAATACCTGTTCTGCATCGACGGAGAGTCCACGGCACTCAAGGTGGCGCGCCACTGTGGCTCGTTCATGCTTGCGACCGGCATGAGGCTGATAGTGCAACAGCGCTTCCAGATCACCTGCGGAGGCCAGCTGCCGAAGGGCTACTCGTAGGGCCTCCGTCTGGCTAGGTAGCGATGGGGAATTGAAGTTGAGATCAATCATTCCTTCAGCCGTGGCCGGTTGATCTATGCCATGACCCAGGGGAAGCGCTGTCTCTCTGACAAAGGTTCCCCTGCCAGTTTCCCCACTGACCAATCCCATTTTCTCCAGTTCTGCATAGATCCTTGATGCTGTCACCAGGGCAATGCCTTGTTCGGATGCAAGCTTTCGGTGGGTGGGTAATCGAGTGCCAGGTGACAGCTTTCCTGCTCGGATATCGGAGGAAAATGCATCGACCAAATTTTTATATTGGGCGCGGGCCATAGGGGGAATGTATCCATGACAATTATTTTATTGTCATCATCCTGGATGCTAGGCTGCTTCATCGCAATCACATGTACGTAAGGAAAAAGCGCCATGCATATCGCTATTTTGACCTTTGATGGCTTCAATGAACTCGACTCACTCATTGCCCTGGGCATCCTAAACCAAGTAAAAAAACCGGATTGGCGTGTATCGATAGCCAGTCCAACCTCAACGGTCACATCAATGAACGCTGTGGTGCTTGAAAGCCACGTTTCTCTTCAAGAGGCAAACTCTGCCGACGCAGTCATCATTGGCAGTGGTATGAAAACACGAGAGGTTGTTGCTGACCAATCCATCATGTCGCAATTGCAGCTTGATCCATCCCGGCAGCTACTTGGCGCGCAATGTTCTGGTACGCTGGTATTGGCTAAGCTCGGACTGCTAAACGGCGTTCCCGCCTGTACCGACCTGACAACTAAACCTTGGGTTCAAGAGGCCGGTATCGAGGTGCTCAATCAAGCATTTTTTGCCAATGGTAATGTCGCCAGTGCCGGAGGGTGCCTTGCGTCGCAATACCTTGCTGTTTGGATGATCGCTCGCTTAGAAGGTATAGAAGCAGCGCAAAGAGCCATTCACTATGTTGCACCCGTTGCGGAAAAAGAAGACTACCTAGCACGGGCAATGAAACACATCGCTCCATTCTTGTCTGATGACTTTGCGGTTGTTTGAAAGGGGACTAAATTTCGATCATTCGACGGGGCTTCAACCACCGCTTAGCCGCCGACCTACCGCGTCAGCGCGTTACTGCGACGACATCTTGTAAGGAGAAATCATGCATATTCCTAAGAAATTTGAACAAACCGATACAGCTCAACTAGAGGGCCTGATTCGTGATTATCCCTTTGCAACGTTAGTAACGGATTCGGAATCAGGAATCGAGGCGACTCACTTGCCGGTAGTACTGACGGAGGTAGCAGGAAAGAAGGTTCTTCAGGCCCACATCGCTAAAGCTAATCCTTTATGGAAGACCGTTAGTGACAGGTCTGAAGTGCTAATCATATTTAATGGCCCGAATTGTTATATCTCGCCTAACCACTACCCAACGAAAAGAGAGACAGGGGAGTCGGTGCCCACGTGGAACTACGTAGTGGTGCATGTCAAAGGGGTGATCTCCTTCGTGCAAGATGAAGCTTGGCTCCAGACAGCGGTAGACAATTTAACCGCTCAACATGAATCGCGCCAAGCGATTCCATGGACGACATCTGATGCACCCGAAGGTTATATTGAGAAAATGTTGTCAGCAATTGTAGGCTTGGAAATTGAGATCACTTCGATAACCGGTCAATGGAAACTAAGTCAGAACCAACCAGATAAAAATAGGTTAGGGGTAATTGCGGGCTTATCGTCTGAGAGTGAAAGCCAGTATCAAAAAGTGGCTGAGTTAGTAAAAGCGCAGATGGCATAATTAACCTTTCCAACAACCGTGTCATAATCCGCTGAGGTTGAATTCAAATGTTAAATTTACTAGGTGGTTCACATAACCAATGATAAGTGTATGTATCTATTGTGGAAGAAATAAATCAAAAGCTCTAGTTGAGTGTGAGGAATGCTTAAGAACTCCTGATTCGCATACTGATGTGATTAATTCAATTATTATGTGTTTTAGCGAGGAAGATCCTTATTTGAATTTTCTAAGCATGGATGAAATTGAAGAATTCAGAAGTTCAATAATTAATGGGTCAGTTATTAAGATACAAGATGAAACTTTTAGGGAGGCGGAAGAGGCCTATAGCGCAGCTGGTACCTTAGATAGTCCGCAGGCTTTGAAGTATTTCGCAAAAATATCACATCCTAGAGTGGCGGTAATGTTTTTACTATTTATCGCACTTGTCATAATAGGAGCGGAGTTGTAACAAGTGACTATGACACAGGGGGATGGGATACCGTTAATACTGCGCAATCACGATCTTTCCTCATGGCCGGTTAGTAGATACCGACCAAAGCAGGCGAGATCAGCATGGTCGCTTGCTGCGACTTTTCGGACATCTCAAGTCGCTTCGTTTTTGGGCTTGGTCTTGGCAGGGTCAGCCAAAAATAGTCACATGAACATGTTTAATTTATTATCAATCGAGTCTGACCCTATTGGTTCGAAATTGAAGGACATTCATTGAAAATGAAAGAGCCAGAGCAACTGGAATTGCGAATTTTGAAATTATTTCTACTATGCCATCCATGACGATCTCAACCTAAAGAATATAACGTTGCGTTAACGGGACGGAAAACTGCGCAGCAGTTTGGAGTTCCAAGCCAGCTCGCTGGCTGAAGTTGAACGCCTTGTTATTAATCATTCAGTAGATTACTTATTCTTACATTCTATCGTTCTACTTAGAAAATTTGCGCCAGATGGAGCATTTACCCCCCCTGTACGTACCGTATATCGACTTTTGGTCATTGTCGAATCACCTACAATGTCATAATTCCCCACGCCACATAGTTTTACAGCCTTGGCTTCAATATCCTTAACTAGTGTTGCTTTGCTATGAAAAATATTCCCATGAGAAGTAACGTCATATCGGTTATCACCAAGTTCATTCACGTTCATGAATGTACATCCTGACATTAATACTACAGACACAATTAATATATTTTTCACGCACTCTCCTAACTATCAGATACTATTTTCTTAGACTGCCGCTACCGCTGGACAGGTCACTGAGTCATAACGCCGCGCTCACCGGAAAATTAGGAGCGCAGCGAGTAATTTATCCGAGTGCAGCGCTTTGTTAGAGCTTCAATCACCGAAGCCGATTAATACGCCGCCACCGCCCATTGAATTACCGGAAAATGTGGAACCACCAACACTCATTGATGATGAATTTCCGTGCAAATTAAAGCCTATAGGTCTTAGGTCCATTGACTCAACCACTGCACTGTCTTCAGATACAGATTTTACACTTAAAATCTTGGTTCCCTGAATTGATACGATGACCACCCCAGAAACTTCTAGCACTTCTACTGCGGGATGCTTAGAAACTGAATTCTCGACAATGGATATAAATTCTTTCGTATTTGGCTTACTCAGTGCCTGCAGCCAAATCTGCGGTTTTTCTCCTTTTCCGATGATTAAAGGCAACACATCACCGACAGCGACTACATGACCGCCACCAATTAATTTATTGCTACAAATCGTTAGATTTTCGTATGGTTGATACGATTTCGGAAGGTTGCTTCTAGTAAAATTCACGATTTCTCTCCTTTTACTACTTGGCGCTGTTTTGGAGAGATTTTAAAATGCTCTTGAATATCACTCATAACTCGCTTTCTATCATTCGGTAGAGCAAGGCCGACTATATATAAAACTATCGAAACAGCACACCCAATACCGAGCGCAATCCATTCGCCAACATAAATCTGTTGCTGAACACCAGCCAATTGAGATACGCCTTTACCTATTATGTTTAACCCGAAACCGAAAGTTGCCAGCAAAATGCTATTCGCCCAATTAAACGTAATAGGCTTTCCATTTTTTATGTATTCGAAGTCAAGAGCAGTTAATGGGTAGTCAGCCTGCCATGTCCCTATATTGGCATCGGATAACAGCCCATGAACAGGAATAGTTTCCGTTATTTGCTGGTTTTCTATTCGATTATTCATCCATGGTCCCACATAAATTCGATTGATGCCTAACATTTTAATACTAAGCCGGCTCGTTTTGTCGTATTCACACTATGAATAGGCACAGAATAAGCGGTTGAATATGAAGTGTAATTTAAGACCACCTGCCATTCTCCTCCAATGAAAACGAGCCAGCGCATATATCTTGCGAGGATGGCACAGTATCCCCATCCCGCTTTTCCTTAAGAGTTTGATAGTGCAGTATTATTGGATCGGTTTCCAGTGCAAAAACGAGCCTGCGGACTCGGCATAACGAGCCACCTTTCCCCAGCATGCTCAATATACTGTATAAAGAGGGAGTAAGAATGGTACCAGGTCTTGCCTTTTGCCCCCCCCTGCTCGAAAGTATCATGACCGCAACGTAGATGGAGCGGTCTACCTCGCCACGGCAGCTTAGTGCCCTTTCCTGTTATTCTGCATCCAAGCACACCGCAACAACTAACTCAGACATAGCCAAAAAACGCGCCCTTAGGCGCGTTTACAATCCAACGACTGACCCGCGGTATCGATCAAGCCGCGAAGTCCTCGCTACGACCAGGCATTAGCTGGCGACGCAGCTGCGCACACTGGCGTCTGCAGGAGCGGCGGGTGCCGCATGGCCTGCTTTCGGATCAACCACCCGCACTGTTGCTACCTTGCTTTGGGTGAAGAAGTCGACCGCGTCTTTACCCTGGACCTTGTTGTTGCCTACCAAGGAACCTTTGATACCACCAAAGGGCAGGTAAGGGTGTGGGGCGCAGATACCGACGTTTACCCCGACCATACCCACATCCGCTTCGTTGATGAACTTTTCGGTGTAGTAGCTGTTCTGGGTGAAGATGACGGCGCCGTTACCCATCTCGTGATTCTTGATCATGCGCAGGGCACCATCGATGCAACCCACTTTCATAACGCTCAGCACCGGACCAAAGATCTCTTCGCGGGCGATCTGCATGCAAGGTGTCACCTCGGTGAACACGGTAGGGCCCACGAAGTAACCGTCTTTGTTGCCGTCGGCTACATTGGGGTTGCGGCCATCCAGCGCCAGAGTGGCGCCTTCTGCTAGTCCGATCTCGATATAGTTCTCGATCCGGGCTTTGGCCTTGGCTGAGATCACAGGTCCCATGAATACCTCAGGGTCCATGGCATCGCCGACGGTAATATCTTTGGATGCTTCCAGCAGGCGCGCAACAAATTCGTCGTAGATCTCGGAGACGACGGCGATATTGGATACCGCCAGGCAGCGTTGCCCCGCAGAGCCGTAACCGGACATCAGGATGTTCTCAATCATCAGGTCCATGGGCGCGTCTTCCATGGCGACCAGGAAGTTCTTGGCACCGCCCAGCAGCATGGTCTTCTTGCCATTGCGGCCACAGCCTTCAGCAATGGCTTTAGCAGTTGGCGTCGAACCGACCAGACAAACACCGGCGACGTTGTCATCGTCGTACCAGGCTTCAACGGCATTGCGGTCACCGTGGACGATGTTGACGACCCCGTCAGGCAGGCCGATATCAACCAGCAGTTGCATCATCTTCTGCATAAACAGCGGTGATTCAGTGGAGGGTTTGTAGACAAAGGTGTTGCCGCTACCGATTGCAAACGGGATGAACCAACCGAACACCAGTGCGGGGAAGTTAAACGGCGCGACACCGCAGAATACGCCCAGTGGGGCCTTGATCAGGCGGCCGTTGATGTTGTTGGCGATACCCTGCACGGTGTCACCCTGAATCAGGGCGGGAATCGTACAGGCCATCTGCACGATCTCGATTACACGGCCCACTTCACCACGGGCTTCAGCAATATGTTTGGCCTGGTCGATGGCGATGGACTCTGCCAGCATCTCCAGGTTGTCCTTCATCGCTTGCTGCATGCTGAAAATGTAGTCCATCCGCTTGGGTAGTGGCGTGGCGCTCCAGGCGGGGTAGGCTGCTGCTGCCGCAGCGGTTGCGGCTCGGGACGTTGCCACCGAGGACAGCGGCACTTCACCGATCACGGCGCCGGTGGATGGGTTTTTCAGCGGTTCGTACTGGCCGTTGGTTTCGTCCAGCCACTGACCGTTGATGTGATTTTTTATTTTGATATATGAAGTGGTCATCGTGTAGGTTCCTGTCTTTCAAATTAATCAACGTTGCTTGTCAGGAACACTATAAAGTCACTACAGACGGTAGCCGTAGACCCATCGTTTGCCTATTTGTAGTTCCAGCTGATCGGCGCTTAGAGCGCGCTGGGTAGATCTCCCGGTTAAGGTTATTAATAGCGATCCCAAGTCCAGACTTCGGGTGCCCAGAGGGCTTCTGGCAAAAACAAAAAAAAGGCTATGCCCCAATTAGGTGTTGTGGTGCTCATCGGATACGGAATCACAGCCAATAGCATGACAGGAAAGGTCTATCTCTGCCGTTCAACCAATATAAATGATTCAAGGCTTGGCCCCGCAGCTCTAAGGAAGCGTGTGTTCCGCCCCCCCGGCGGCTTCATTTCTTTGTACGCAACAAAGAATGACGCCGCCCGAGGGGGCGGAACTAAAGCTTCATTGCAAAAACAGTAATGCAGCATGAGCGCCCTTAAAACCAGCGAGGGAAGAGCCGCTCTGGTCGCACCACCTAATTGGACATAGCCAAAAAAAAGCCCCTGCAAGCAGGGGCAAAGAGCGTCGCTGGACGAGGTATCACAGCGATAGCAGCCAGCAAAATCGCTGGATTCAGTCTTCTAGCCGGAGTAGCCCATCAGCAGCTTCGGTAAAAACAGCGATATTTCAGGTACAAAGGTGACCAGAAACACCATGGGCAGGTGACCCAAGCAGAGGAACTTCAGGGTTGGGGTGATATAGCGGTCCAGAGACAACTTACTCACCCCGCCTGCCATATAGAGCATGGGGGCGCAGGGCGGGGAGACATTGCCCAGCCCCAGGTTTACCCCCACTACCGCAGCGAAGTGGATCGGGTCGATACCCAGCGCATTGATGATCGGCAGGAAGATAATGGCGGCCAGCACACTGCCAGAGATGTCGTCTACAATCATGCCGATCAACAGTAACAGCAGGTTGATCAACAACAGCAGTACGTATTTGTTATCGGAGATCTGTAGCAGGGCATTGGCCAAGTCACGTGGCACCTGTTCCAGGATCATTGCGCGACTCATGATAAACAGGAAGAACAGCACCGCCATAATGGAGCCGGTCATGGTCACCGCACGCACGGTCACCGCCCCCAAATTTTTCAGCGTCATGCCTTTATAGATAAACAGACCGACCGGAATGGCATAGATTACCGCGATTGCTGCGGCCTCGGTGGGGGTTGCGATACCACTGTAGATCGCGCCCAGAATAATCAACGGCATCAGCAGGGCAAATGCGGCGTTGTAGCCACTGATGGCCACGCCTTTTGCGGCCTGTTTAAACGGCAGCGGCGGGTCGACCTTAATCTGGGTATCGTTGCGCAGAAACCAGATGTTCAGCAGACAATAGATGACCGCCAGCATGATGCCCGGAATGATGGTGGACAGGAATGCCGCACCCACGGAGATACCCCCGGTGATTGAAAATACAATCATCGGAATACTGGGGGGGATCAACAATGCCAGTACCGAAGAGCAGGCGACCAGCGCCGTGGCATGACCCGGCGGGTAGCCCTCGCGTATCATGCGCGGAATCATGATCTGGCCAACCGCTGCAATCGCTGCCGATGAGCTACCGGAGATGGCGCCAAACAGGGCGCAGGTCAGTACGGTTACGGCGCCAAGGCCGCCTTTGATCCGGCCGACAAATGAGTTTACAAAATTAAGCAGCCGTTCCGAGATCCCGCCTTCCGCCATTAGCAGCCCGGCAAAGATAAACAGGGGCAGGGCGAGCAGGGCAAAGCTACTGGCGGTCTTAAAGCCATGGGGGATCAGGAACGAGATGTCGTTACCGGTCGTAAACGCAAAGAGGACTGCGCCGATGCCAAAGGCAAAGGCCACCGGGATCTCAATTAGAATCAGGCTGACAATCACCAGCATCGCGATTAAAAACAGAATCATCGCTTAGGCCTCCTGGCTATCAAGTTGATGTTTGGGCTGTTGCGGCGGGGTTTGGTTTACAGGTTGGCTTAAAGGTTGGTTTGACGATTGCTTGCGTTGGCGCGCGGTTTTGCGCAGGCCGCGGTATTCATTGATGGTTTCCAATAGGAAGTAGCCGATCATCATCGCAAAACCGACGATCATGCTGGCGCTCCAGAAACCACGGGGCCAACGCATGTTGGTACTGACCCGACCTCGGGTGATCTCTTTAAGGGCGTACTTATAGGCGAAGTAACCAAAGACGCAGGCGGCGATCATGCAAATGAGGGAGCCGATAAAACGGATATAGGCCACTTTTTGTTGGTCTTTGACCACCAGGCTGACAATGCCACCATGAATATGCTCGCGTTCGCGGGTGGCATAACCCATCCCTAGGAAGTAGACCCAGACAGCCAGCAAAATAGAGACTTCTTCAATGCCGCTGAACGGTGATTCCAGGACATAGCGCATCACAACCTGAGCAAACATCAGAGCGGCTAGCGCAAGGCAGGTCAGCATCATCAGGCTGCGAAAAACTTTATTGAGCAGCAGCTCAAAACGGACCAGGTAGCCATCAACCCTAGTTTCGGACTGATCGGGAATCGCATGCAGATGGGGCGGGACAGGGTGTGAGCTGAGGTCAGGATCGTAATCATAGATCTTGGTTTCGCCCACGGGTTTTACAGGAGATAGCTGATCATTGAGCATGACGCTGATCCTATTTTAGAAATATCAGGGGGTATTCCCGCTGCCGAAGTGCGGCAGCGGGTGACGAGCGAGGCTTCGAATCAGTTGATCCCGGCAATCTTGCGCATCATGTCCATGATTTCCGGCCCAACGGTTTTCTCCATGAACGGCCACTCTTTGGCGTAGAGGATTTTTTTCGCCTCGGCCATATCCGCAGCGCTCAACTCAACAACCTTGACGCCTGAATCCCGGACTTTTTCGAGGAAACCCGCATCGATCGCCTCGGCTTCATCCCAGATTTTGGTCATGGTTGCCTCGGCGGCTGCCAACAGTTTGTTACGATCCTGGGCGGGCAGGTCTTCCAACCAGGACTTGTTTACTACCCAGAAGGCATGCTCGAAGTAATCTTTGGTCAGGATGTAAGACTCGATCACATCACGCATCTGCCAGATCTCAACGGAGGGGGCTGTGGCACGAGCATCGATGGTTCCAAGTTGCAGCGCGGTGTAGAGCTCAGAGAAAGGCATGGGGACCGGGGTGAAGCCAAAGCTTTCAAAACGTTCGATACCGATTGGGATTGGGGGGACACGAATCTTGATCCCTTTGGCATCACCCGGGAAACTGGTGGGTACACCTTCCATGCCTTTGCGCATGGCGATGGAACCAAAGCCGGTTGGAATAATACCCAATACCACCAGATCCAGGTCATTAAGGATCTCGTTGTAGACGTCGGTCATTTTACCATTCGGGCCATAGACCTCACGCGCTTCCTTCCAGTCATCGACCACGTAACTCAGCCAGGATAGATCCAATCGAGCATCGTATTCAGAGGCACCGAAGCTCATGGTCATAGGCACAACGCCATCCATGCTTTGTTCGAAGATGGAGGCCCAGTCACCCAGGGCACCGCCGGGATGATAGTCAACATTGATGTCCGCGCCCTGGCTCTTTAACTCATCTATGAAGGTGGTCGATGTCAGGTGAAAGATATGATCCGCAGGATAAGCGTGCCCCAGCATCAGCTTTTCACTGGCCTGGGTCGTCTGCATCGTGGGAAGCAGCAGCGATGCGGCTAGCACGCAGGATCCGACGAGGGGGGTGAATTTCGTTTTTATCATCTGTTAGAACTCCAATATTATTTTATTTATGGTCAGTTCGCCCCTGCAGCAAACCATGACGGGTTCCTGTAAAAGGATGAGATCAGTCTGTATGTTCGGTTACACTCGTTAAACTTAAAATATATTAACTTAAGTTAAGTAATTGCTTAACAATCGTAGGCCTGGGGGAAGCCGCTAAAAGTGGTTGATGGCAGGTGAAAAGATTTATCCGAAGAGTAAACCTGCCCCATCATCGGTTCTTCCCCGGCTTGGGCAGACGGCAAGGTGGGGCGCGTCAGGGATCGGCCTAGAATGCAGATAGAGAGTACGGATTTAGCGTGAGTTCTTATTGTCATAGTGACCTCTAGTATTTTTATTGTTATGACACCGGTTTGGTACGCATACAGGATCTGAGTGGGTAGCGGATAGAACCCTTGCCTGCCGTCGAGCCAAACAGAGCAGATTAGAACAGACATCCCGAAGGTGTCTGACTGTTCGTGCTCGTGGTTTTAATATAAGTTTGCTGCTGCATAACTCAGTAGACCCAACCCTAACCAGATATATGGATCCAACTTGTAACTTGTTGGTTTTATGTGGGTGTGTGGCGCTTGGTTGGTGCGTACAGGCGTGCAGGCTGGTGTTGGTCGGGCTGCATCCATGGCTTGAATCGGACGCTCAGATCGGGCTGTCCGTATGGGTTGTGGGGTGGGATTAGGGTGTTCTCTGTCCGGTCGTGAGCCAGGGGTTTGTGGGAGCCGGGCTCCCGGCGATTTTGTCATTACGGTGTTCTAGGAGCATTTAGCAACGCAGGCTGTATTTCAGCAACCTGCTGGATCCAGCAGAGAGCACTCTGGGCTAATGCAGAGGCCTTAGGTCAGTTGCCCGATGATTTTTATCAGACGGTCGATACCGGGGAGAATGCGCTCGGTTTCGATAGATGAGTAACCCAAGCGAAAGAAGTTGAGCGGAGGGGATTCTTGCTGAAAGTAAATATCACCGGACTCGATCACTACACCCTGCTCCAGCGCGAGGCGTTTTAACTCTCTGGCATCCAGGTTTTCCGGGCCTTTAACCCAATAGGCCGAGCCGCCAAATGTCGGCGGGTTGGCGGATTCGGGTAGCCAACGCTGCAGCGCATCGCTTACTGCTTTCCAGCGTTCTTCATAGACTTGTACCAGGCTGCGAACGAGAGAGTCGTGGTAACCACGGGAGAGAAATAGCCCCACCGCGCGCTGATTGTTCATGGGCGGATGGCGCAGCATCATCCGCCGGTACTCGCGGATCTCTCTGATCAGCTCTTTTGGTCCCACCAGGTAACCCATACGCAGTCCGGGAGAAAGGGTTTTCGAGAGGCTGCCGATATAGATCACCCGATCATTCTGATCCAGGCTTTTCAGCGCCGGTGTTGGATTGGTGGCGAAGCTGGTTTCGCACTCGTAGTCATCCTCAATAATTAGGAAGTCATCTCGTGATGCCTGCTCTAGCAGAGCCTGTCTGCGGGCCATTGGCATCGTCACTGTCGTTGGAAACTGATGGCTAGGCGTGGTAAATATCAGATCGCAGTCGCTTAGTTGGTCGCCTACGATCAGGCCGTCGTTATCGATCTCCAGACTTTTTACCCGCGTACCGGTGCATTCCGCCATATGGTTCAGGTCGGGATAGCCAGGTTCTTCCAGTCCCAAACAGCTATCCCGGTTGAGCAAAATACGCAGGATCATATAGAGCGCGTGTTGTGCACCGACGGTAATCAGAATCTCTTCAGGATTTGCCCAAACGCCACGTCGCGGCAATAAACGGGAGTGAATCTGCTCGATCAGCAGCGTATCGTCATCATCGTAGCGATCGCCGGACCACTCGCTGATCGCCTGGATGGATACGGACTCTTTACAGCACTCGCGCCAGTTATTGGCGGGGAACATCTTTGGATCCAGCTGACCATAGATAAAGGGGTAGGGGTAATCTTGCCAGCGATTAACCTTATTCAGTTTATGTGCACTGGGACGCAGTTTGAGGTGGTTATCCCAGTTGGGGCGGCTGCCTGCGGCTATTCTAGTCGGATCCTCTTCTCGAGCTGAGCTTTTCAGCATCTCGTCATTGACGTAAAACCCGGCCCGTTCCCTCGATACCAGATAGCCGTCATAGGTCAGACGCTCATAGGCGAGAATCACGGTATTGCGTGATACGCCCAGCATTCCGGCCAGTTTTCGGGTAGAGGGCAACGGAAGATCTGGTGAAATATGCCCCTCGATAATCGCTTTGCTAATTTGCTCCCTGATCTGCGTCTGCAGGCTGGAATCGCTATCTGGTGAAAGATGGAACAGGTGGTTTAGCATGGTCTGTCTCCGCTGTTCGTCATTATTCACCAAGAAGGAAACTAAGATTATTATTCTTATAATAAATAGTAGGTTAAGGGGCGCTGATAAAGAGGTGTTAGTACCAGCGCCAGGTACCCCATGGTACCAGGCTGGCGTGGAACCTGCCCAGCGGGTTCCTCAGCGCTAGCTCTACATTTTCAAGGCGGGAGTTGTGCTTATATCACCCCCTTTTGGGTTTCGGCCGAGGTGCCAGGTTTGGATAGGGCGATATAGGACTCGGGAGTCTGGAGTGTTAGCCGGGAGGAGAAATTATCGGTGTCGAGTCCCGTTTTTTCGAACTCTCCAAAAATCCAGAACTGCTGTAGAACGCCAAGCGCACTCGGTCCTTAGCCAAATTCTGCAGTAACTGGGTATAGCTATCTAGGCGATCATTGTCTTTCCTTTGCCGCTGCAGATGCTGAAGGCTGGGGATGTCTCTCACCTGGGGTACGGTTTTCTATATCCAGGTGCCGCCGTTCATGTTTTGGCTTGTTCTTGGGGTTTTATTGGCCCCAGCCTAGGACATGCTCGGGATTCTCGAGCACCTCTTCGATGCGTTTGCGCAGCAGCTCGGCAAACTCCAAAGTGATCATGGAGGGTGGTGTCTCTGATGGGAACATCAGGCCGACACGCAGGGACACATCGGGTTGAAAGCGACGGAACACCACTTTGCCAGGCTGTGCGTAGGTGGTGTAACTGAACGCCGAGATTGGATCGATAACGGACACCCCCAGTCCTCGCTCGACAAACTTGAGCGCCGGGATAAAGAAACGGGTTTGCAGACGCACGTTCATACGGTGGCCGCTGGCTTCGAACAGCTGCATCAGATCGTGGAAAATCATGTGATCCGGGTGCAGGGTTATCATCGGCTCATCGTCGAGCAGTGCCGGTGTGATTAGCTCGTTTTCTGCCAATGGATGGATAGCGGGTAGGGCACAGACACAGGGAAGCTCAAACATCTGGTTCCTGCCGACTTTGGACTGGTGCGTGGACATCTCCGCCAGACCCAGGTCGTATTGGTTGGAGGCGACCCACTCAACGACAGAATCAGAGGTTCGGGTCTGCAGCGAGGCCTGCACCTTGGGATGCTCTTCCAGGTAGTCAGCCAGAATATCGGGCACAAAGAAGTTAGACGGGCCGGGCATGCAGCCGATACGCAGGAAACCGTACTGCTTATTCTGAATATCCTGAACCGTCTGGCTCATGTCCTGAATACGGGAGAAGATCGCTTCTACCTCCTTGTAGAGGTAGTCAGCCTCGGGGGTGGGGTAGAGCCGTTTCTTGCGCCGTTCGAACAACTGGAAACCGATATCCTCTTCCAGGGAGCTGAGCATCATGCTCACCGCAGGCTGGGTTCTAAATAGCTGCTTGGCAGCCTGCGACACCGAACCGGTTAGCATTACCGCACGAAAGGCTTCCATCTGTTTGAGGTTCATTGTTCTGCCTAAAAGTATTAGTTTTACTGATGAATAGTCTTGAAAACAGATGCTTAATTATGTTCATAACAAGAATATAACCCATATCAACAGGTGATGCTTGCACCTAGAGTACGTCTTCAAGAGTGATCAATTGGTGCAGAAAGCGGTTGATGATGCCGGGCAGTGCGTTTTAGGTGGGCGCGTTGATTAATTTCAACTGAGGACCTTGAATGGAAATCGGAGGGAGGTTGGATTCATAGCAACGTTCAACGACAGCCCGATGTTCAGAACCATTTACAGGCTCAAAACACGGCTGCCGTCGAGGGCCATGAAGTGCAGTTACTTCTTGTTAACGCGCGCTGCTTCGTCTGTGTAGATGCTGTAGGTTGCGTTCAGGTCTGCAATCCACTCAGGACCGTAGCGCAAGTCTACAAGGGCACCAATGTTTGCGTATGCTTCCAGTACCTTAGGATCTTTCATGACCTTAGCGGTAACGGCAGTTAGTTTGTCTACGACGTTCTGAGGCACGCCTTTAGGTGCAAATACCCCGGACCAGCCGCCAAAGCTACCTTTGATACCGTAATCAGCGAACGTTGGTACGCCTGGGAAGGCCTCCATCTTCTGGTCAATGACCAGCGCGCGAGCGCGATCAGCCTTAACATGAGGGCCAAATGCCGGTGGGAAAGAGACTGCTGAGTCGATATGACCCCCTACGACTGAAACCATGGAAGCGGCAGCACCCTTGGCATGGACGTACTTAACCTTATAACCCGCCTGATTGGCAATGATATTCGCCATGATGGTGCCGGAAGAGGATGTACCCCAAGAACCCTGGGTCACTCTGCTACTCTTCGCACCCGCGATAAAGTCATCAAAGGTTTTATAAGGGCTGTCTTTGGCTACGACTATAGCCAGCGGAACTGAGGTGTACTTTACAACCGGCGTAAAGGTTTCAAAGTTGTATGGCGTGTTGCTGAAGTTCGGAGTCACCATCATGTTACTGACACCCGCGTTGATCAGCGTATAGCCGTCGTTTTTAGCACGCGCTACAAACGAGGTACCAATCACACCGCCACCGCCTGTCTTATTAATAACAACCACCGGGACACCCAGCTCTTTTTCTACCGCGTCGGCCCAGATCCGGGTAGTCAGGTCAGAGTCACCACCAGCCCCCCAAGGCACGATAACATTGATCGGTTTGTCCGGGTATGCAGCCAGCGCAGCACCCGAAGCCAAGGTTACGGCCAGTGCTGCGGTAAGCGTTGCCAGTGTTTTCTTAGCATTTTTCATAGAGCTTTTCATAGGGTTTTTCATAGATAGTTCCTTCGATTTATTTTTATTGACGTTTCTTAATCTTCACAGGGGCAAGCGGCCTTTATCAGGGGCCTAGCAACAGCGCGTTAGGATCCCGTGAAGGAGGATTTATGATTTGCTGATCAGGCGGTTTTCTCCTGGTCCGGAGCAGGCGTTCGCGAACCTTTTCGTCTGACCCGCATGCTTGAGAACACAAAGAATACCGACAGCGCGATAAACACCCAGGAGAACGGCGATGCAAAGAACAGGTGATAGTCGGTGCCAACGATGGCCATTGCCTGATCCAGGTTCTGCTCCAGGAAGGGGGTTAGGATAAAGCCGATGATAAAGACCGCCGGATTCAATCCAACCAGTTTCATACCGTAGCCCATTACCGTGAAGGCGATCAGCACCAGGATGTCGTTCATGTTCTGACCCGCGGTATAGGCACCGGTGAAGGCAAACACGGTCACGCAGGGGAAGATATAATAGCGCCGCAGCGATGCCATCTTGACGAAGAACTTGAAGCCGGCGCGGGCGATACCCAGCAGGAACAGATCGGTGATCAGGAAGCCGGCAAAGATCGCGTAGATAGTTTCCGTGTGCTCGAAGAAGATCATCGGCCCGGGGGTCAGACCGTGGATCAGGAACGCCCCCATCAGCAAGGCGGCCACATCGTCACCCGGAATACTCAGAGTCAGCATCGGGATCATGCTGGATCCGCATACCGCGTTGTTGGCGGATTCTGCCGCAGCAATCCCTTCGACCGAACCCTTACCGTACTCTTCAGGCTTCTTGGCCGTCCGTCTCGCTTCGCCGTAGGCGATAAACGCGGCCGTGCTGGACCCCAGACCTGGCAAGGCACCGACAAAGGTACCGATACCGCTGGATTTCAGGATGGTACCGAACACGCCACGGAACTCTTTGAAACTGATGCGGTTGTCAGCAGGATTGGCTGAGTGGGTAATCTGCATCTGGTGGTGTGGAACCTTGCGCCGACGGATCACGTTGAACACCTCGGGCATCACCAGGATCCCGATCAGCATCGGAGTAAAGGTAAAGCCGCCCATCAGTTCGGTGTAACCGAAGGTGAAGCGGGATGCGCCGGTGATTGTTGACATACCCACCATCGCAAACAGCATACCCAGACAGCAGGAAAGCAGACCGCGCGGGATCGACTCTCCGGCCATGGAACCGATGACGGTAAACGCAAACAGCAGCAGGAACACTTTCTCGATCGGACCGGCCTGCAACGAGATCAGCGAGATCGGCGCCGCGACCAGAATCAGCACCAGGGTTGCCAGCATCTCACCGGTGACGGATGCAAACAGCGACATATCCAGTGCCTTGCCTGCTTTACCGGCCTTGGTCAGCGCATGGCCATCCAACGCGGTGAGGAAGGAGGCTGCCGCCCCAGGGGTGTTGATCAGGATTGCAGAGATCGACCCGCCATAGATTCCTGCTTTATAGACGGCCAGCAGCATGGTGATACCGATGATCGGATCGACATAAAAGGTCATCGGCAGGATGATGGCGATCGCCATGATGCATGAGATGCCGGGAATGGCGCCAAAAACTATACCGATGACGACGCCGGCAATAATGCCCAGAATCGGGCCTACAGCCAGGATCGAGGAAAAACCGTTAAGAATATTATCAAACATCAGATTATCTCCCCTTACAGCGTCCAGGTTGGCAGATAGACCCGCAGAAACTCTCTAGAGCCGTAAAAGAGCAGTACCGGGGTGATAACCGAGGTCGCAATGATGGGAACCCAGTTGCGGCCTCCGAGCAGTATCGCGACCGCGAGCATGATAAAGGGGGTTGCCACCAGAAAACCGACATAAGGCACGCTGAGCCAATAGGCAATAAAGATCCCTATATAGATGAAGATGCCACCGAAGCCGTCGGTGATGATGATCTCCTGACCTTCAGGCTTGGTACCTTGGGCTAGTTTTCTGAGGGATTGGATAGCGGTGATCGCAGCAAAGAGGATGATCAGGCTCGCGACGGTACGCGGCAAAAACATAGACCCCAGGTCGCTTTCGGCGCCGCCTTCTACCAGATTGTTGTTGGTTAGGATGATCACGGAAACGCTGGTCAAAAATGCCGCTAAGCCGACGTCAATTTTTCGTCTGTCCATGGTGAACTACCTGAGTGTTTCTTATTTTTATCGGTTTTAGCTTATAGCTGAAACCTTGCTATGGCGGGTGTTGAAGCTGCGCTGACGACTAAACTGTCGCGACCACAGACCGCTGATAGATTCAGCGTAACAAAATATATAATAGAAAAATATTCTAAAAAATATTTGATTATATAAGTTTTTCTTATGTTTGTTTGTGTAAGGCGTGTCCCCTACCTGAGGCGGTGCGGAGGTGAAAAAGTAGGACCGCTAATCCGCTTGTGGTTCCAGAGTGATTGGTTAAGACCCACTGCTTGGTTTACCAAGGCACCCTCATAGGTCAGTCAGAGATACAGCGAAAGGGCCCTGTTTATATCGAGGTGGGAAAACGGGAAGTTGATCATCTTGGGGGTGATTCGATCAGCCAAAATATATAAGCAAACCTGATGAGATGCTAAGAATTTTCGATTTGGCATTATGTTTATTGAGGCGAATAATGACTGCATCAAGTCTCGTCCAGAATCGTTTTAGGTAATCGGCTGAATATAACGATGAAGGCAGGACACAAGGATGATCAGGGCCGCTACGCACTTAGGTAGCCTGTTCTGGTTGCCAGTTCCGGTAGCTCGCAGAAGAACAGCTGAAGAACAGCTGATAAATAAGAGAGTAAGAGATGATCCAACGTCAACATTCTAATCAACGTATGAGTCAGCTGGTGAGCGTCGCCAACCTGGTCTGGACCGCCGGCCAGGTGGCGAAAGACCCCGCCGAGGATATGGCTGGGCAGACCCGCCAGATCCTGTCTCAGATCGATGCGCTGCTGGCAGATGCTGGTACCGATAAGCGCCAGCTGATCAGTGCCAATATCTGGGTCTCTGACATCCGTCAGTTCGCGCAGATGAATGCGGTATGGGATGCCTGGGTGGATAGTGACAATGCACCGGTGCGCGCCTGTGTGGAATCCCGTCTGGCACGACCTGAGCTGCTAGTAGAGATTCAGGTCGTCGCAGCCAACGCTTAAGTGTTTGAGGCGTGGTGGTCTCACCACGAAACGAGTATGAAAAGTACACATATTGGAATTTTTGGGGCTGGTATTGTCGGTCTTTCGACCGCGCTTTCCCTGCAGAAAGCGGGTTACAGGGTGACGTTGATCGATAAGGAGGCACCGGGGATGGGTGCCTCTTTCGGCAATGCGGGTCTATTTGCCGATTATGCCCGCTTGCCGTTCGCCAAGTTTTCGATGATGTGCAAGATGCCGAGGATGCTGCTGGATAAAACCAGCCCGCTATCCATGCAGGGCAGCTACCTGCCCTCACTCATGCCCTATGGCTGGGAATTCTTTAAAGCCTGTTTTCCGGCTAAATACGCCCAGGGCAAAGCGGCGCTGAGGTCTCTACAGGAACACGCCCGGCAGGCTGATCAGGAATTGATGACGCTAACCCGGGTGCAGGATCTGATCAAATCCGAGGGATGTTTAGGCCTCTTTGCGACCGAGGACGATTTTTCCACCGCGCAGAGTGGCGATCTGCAGGAACGCAGAGAGCAGGGGGTAAACCTTGAGTTCTTGACTGCGGACCAGGTTCGCGAGCTGGAACCGGATCTGGCTGGCTTTCACGCCGGTGGGGTTTTTTATCCCGACACCCGGTTTACGGTAAGCCCTGCTGAGTTGAGCCGACGATACGCGCGCTACTTTACCAACAACGCAGGGGTGATCCTGCAGGATCAAGTGCAGGGGCTGTTGCCTAGTGATAATGACGTGAGGGTGCGGCTGAGCGACAGCACCGTTGAGTATGATCAGGTGGTGGTCTGTACCGGTGTCGCATCCAAACAGATACTGGCGCAACTGGGGGTAAAGATACCCTTGGTCAGCGAACGGGGTTACCACTTGACGCTGGATATCGGCGACAAATCACTGCGCCGTCCGGTGGGTTGGCTGGATAAGGCGGTCTTTCTTACGCCGATGGAAGACGGTATACGGCTGGCGGGGACGGCAGAATTTGCATTCGCTGATGCCCCACTCAATCCCAAACGTGCTGAGGGGATGCTGAAACACGCCAAGGTGATGCTGGGGCATAACCCAGCGATCAAATCGACCTGGGTAGGCAGTCGTCCATCGACGCCGGATTCACTACCAGTCATCGGTCCGCTGACGCAGCATCCTCGGGTGAAAGTCGGCTTTGGTCATGGTCATCTGGGACTGACCTTCGCGGCAATAACCGCCAAACTGATTACAGAATCTGTACAAGGGCAGGCCGCGTCGATTGATCTGCAACCGTTCTCCGCCGCCCGTTTTAGCTGATAGGGTATTTAAATGATTATAAAAGGTGGTATCAATGTCTGCGGCTTCACCCTGGGTGTTATCTCCCTGGAATCCTACTTTCCGAAGCCTGTCGGGCACATCAAACATCCAGCCTGCTTCGATTTTCCAATTATCTACAACACGGTAAAAGGCGCGACGATCGACCGTCTGATCCGCGCGCGTGATCCTGAGTTGCTCAAGCCATTCATCGAAGCGGCCCAGGCGCTGGAGCGGCAAGGCGTTAAAGCGATCACCGGTAGCTGCGGTTTCCTGGCGCTGCACCAGCAAGAGATCGCCGCTGCGGTCAACGTACCGGTATTCATGTCCAGCCTGATTCAGGTGCCGCTGGTTTCCCGCATGCTCAAGCGTGGCCAGAAGGTCGGAGTGGTTGTCGCCAACAGTGATGCCCTGACCGACGCTCACCTGAAGGGTGTAGGGATCGCTGACGAGCCTATCCTGGTTGCCGGTATGCAGCACCAGACGCAGTTTGCGGAGGTGATCCTGCGTGGCGAAACCGATGATCTAGATATGGAACTGTTTGCAGAGGAGCTGAGTGCCGTGGTTCAGCACATGCTGGATGAAAATCCGCACGTGGGCGCTATCGTTCTGGAATGCACCGACCTGTCGCACTTCGCACCGACGTTACAGCGCAAATTCGGCCTGCCCATTTTCGACCTGAGCAGCCTCGCTCGCATGGTCGCGGCCGCAGTGGACCGTCAGATCGCCTGATCAGGCTTTCAGAGCGGTTGGAGATCAAGGCGGTGATTGCAGGCGTACTGGTTGTCTGGCGAAAATCGCTAACAAGGAGTTCCGGTCGTCCTGAAAGCACCGAAGGGGGCCCTGTGGTTCGGCGCACCCCGTTCCCGACGGGCTTGCCGCACTTACCACAATCCCTGTGGGTCGGCGCACCCCGTTCCCGACGGGCTTACCGCACTTACCACAATCCCTGTGGGTCGGAATTAATTCCGTATATGCGACCAAGGGGCCTTTGTCAGGCTGAAGCCCAACCCACAGGGAGGTGGGGCGTGTCTTAACTGCAGGAGCAATTTCAGACCAACCCACAGGGAGGTGGGGCCTGTCTTAACTGCAGGAGCAATTTCAGACCAACCCACAAATAGACGGCAGCAGCATGGCTGAGTTTTGTGGGTAATCGGGAAAATATTTGAACTAGGAGGTTATGCAGGTCATAGTCAAAACAGGCTAGATCTCAAAGGTGGCCCAGATCGGGCAATGATCTGAAGGTTTCTCCATCGCCCTAATCGCATAATCGATCCCCGTTTCACTGCAGCGGTCCATCAGCGTTTGGGTCGCCAGAATCAGGTCGATCCGTAGCCCACGTTTCGGGTCGTCAGCAAATCCCTTGCTGCGGTAATCGAACCAGCTGAACAGCTCCATAGACTCAGGGTGTTGTTGCCGGTAGCTATCGACCAGCCCCCAGCTCATTAGGCGGTCTAGCCACTCACGCTCTTCGGGCTGAAAGCTGGTCTTGCCGGTGCGTAACCAGCGTTTACGGTTCTGCTCCCCGATACCTATATCCAGATCGGTTGAGGAGATGTTCATATCGCCGATCACCACCAGTGGTTGCGCGGGGTCGCAGTCATTGAGTAGGTAGTCCTGCAGGTCGGCGTAGAACTTCCGCTTGGCCGGGAATTTTGTTTCATGGTGAATGCTTTCGCCCTGAGGGAAATAGCCATTAACCACCCGAATAGTGCCGCCTTTGGGGGTGGCGTAGTCTCCGATGATGATTCGCCGCTGGGCATCATCGGCATCGCTGGCAAAGCCCTTCTGCACCGCCAGGGGTTCCAGCTTGGAGATCAGGCAGACTCCGTAATGGCCCTTCTGGCCGTGGGTATGGACCCGGTAGCCCAGCGCCTCGATGGCCGCCACAGGAAATTCATCGTCGTGAACCTTGCTCTCCTGGATTCCGATTACATCCGGTTGCTGGGTGGCGATCAGCTGTTCCAGTTGGTGCAAACGGGCGCGGATGCCATTGGTGTTAAAAGAGATTATTTTCATAAGGGGGAGGGTCGCCAAACTAGTAAAACGGCAAGGGTAGCGGAATCGATCCAGGGTTTACATCTGTTTTTGGTGAGATATCGCATATTTGCCTCCTTTGGAAGGCTCATAGCGCCCAAGGCGCGGGATAGGGCGCAAGATAGGTGGGTGATGGCTCTGCTCAGAGTTTGTTCTTGGTCGAGGCGCTTTTGGTTTAGCGAGATCAGCGCCTCTTCGGTGGTGCTCACTCGCTCGCAGCGATTTTTTTCCACAGATAAAAACGCTTAAATTGAGTAACCAGCGAAACATTATCCTGTTCATTGATTATCGTTCCCTATAACAGCCCATGATCAATGGCTTGCCGTTTTGGCTCATTCATACTATGCCGAATCCTGAAAAGGTATAGCTGCAGGCCAGGGAGTGCTATACCGTAGCAGCGGCACGGGTTCGTGGTTTCCGAACAGGTCAATTTAAGGGGTTGGGTTTCCATAGTAGCAAGCTATCGGTTCTATCGGTTTTTGCTTATGGAGTGATTGGGTTCAAGCGCGTAGAGTACAGGCATCTTTTTAGGGAGAGCGACCATGGCTACATATGATTTTGATCTATTTGTTATAGGTGCGGGTTCTGGCGGTGTGCGGGCTGCACGCATGGCTGCGGCTAGGGGGGGGCGGGTTGCTATCGCCGAGGATCGATATATGGGCGGTACCTGCGTCAATGTTGGCTGTGTGCCCAAAAAACTCTATATGTATGCCTCCCATTACGGCGAGCAGTTTCATGAAGCGGCCGGTTTTGGCTGGCAGGTAGCCACTCCCCGTTTTGATTGGTCGACGCTGCGCGAGAATAAGAAAACCGAAATTAAGCGACTGAATGGTATCTATCAAAAAATGTTAGATGGCTCTGGTGCCCAGGTAATTAACGGCCGCGGGATACTTATCGATGCGCATCAGGTCGAAGTGAACGGTAAGCGTTATCGTTGTGAACGGATTTTGATCGCAACCGGTGGTTGGCCTACGGTGCCGGCCCTTGAGGGTGCTGAACACGCAATTACCTCCAACGAGATCTTCGACCTTGCCGAGTTTCCAAAACGTATTTTGATTGTTGGCGGCGGTTATATTGCGGTTGAGTTTGCCGGTATTTTTGCCGGCTTAGGGGCCCAGACAACCCAGTTGTATCGGGGCGATCTGTTCCTGCGCGGGTTCGATAATGAGGTTAGAGAGTTTGTCGCCCAGGAGATGATCAAGAAGGGTGTCGATCTTAGATTTAATCTAAATGTAGAATCTATTCATAAGCTTGAGGATGGAAGCTTACGAGCTTTGTTAACCGATGGTAGTGAGCAGATCGTCGATACAATCCTCTATGCTACTGGCCGTAAAGCGAATGTCGCTGGCTTGGGGCTGGAGCAGGCAGGAGTTGAACTGACCGACCAGGGGGCTATCAGGGTCAATGAGCAGTTTCAGAGCTCTACCCCCTCCATCTATGCTTTGGGCGATGTGATCAATCGGGTCCAGTTGACCCCGGTGGCCTTGGCAGAAGGGATGCAGTTGGTCGATCATCTGTATCCAGAACTAGCCAGTCAGAGTAGTAACAGCAAAACGCTGAGCTATCAGCTTATCCCGACCGCAGTCTTTAGTCAGCCGACAATTGGCACGGTGGGGCTGGGTGAGCAGCAAGCGCTCCAGCTGTATCCAAATCTGGATGTCTATGTTTCAGAGTTTCGAGCGATGAAGCATACCCTTAGTGGCAGTCAGGAGCGCACGTTGATGAAGCTCTTGGTCGATGCAGATACTGATCGGGTAGTGGGGGTGCATATGGTCGGAGCCGAGGCTGGAGAGATTATTCAAGGGATAGGCATTGCGCTTAAAGCGGGAGCCACTAAAGCTGTCTTCGATAGCACTATAGGTATTCACCCAACGGCGGCCGAAGAGTTTGTGACGATGCGCACACCCAGTCGTCGCTTCCGCGCTCAAGTTCAGGTGTAATCCGCGGATCGAGCCCGAGCGCTTAAACGGGGTGGGTTTTGATGTATTGCTGCAGAATCTGTTTGAGTTCGGCAGCCTGAAAGAGGTTGTTTTGCTGTCTGGCTCGACGAATATCATCGATCATCATCTTTCTGATGCTTCGTGGACCATTGTGCTGGAGTGATAGCCTTTGGCCGAAAGCCAAGGCAAGAATTTGGCTCATCTGGGTATGTTCAGAGATCGCATCAACCTCCTCTTGATCCAGTTCGCTCCAGTCCAAACAATCTTTGTAGGTCAGCATAATAGCCTCCGTAAAATCGGTCAGAGTGCCGATGACTTAAATGAGATGCTTCAATCATAGATTAGTATTTGCTGACGCCAAGTCTGCGATCAGCTCTGCCGGGAATGGCGCAGTTTGTTCGGGCAGCAGAGAGATTACTGATGCCAAACAAAGCGGCCAATAACCATTTTAAGGTAATGGTTATTGGCCGCTTTATCTAGTTATTTATCCCTGAAATGGATCCTTAGTCGAGGCTGACCGCCTGGATCGCAGTCAATGCGATGGTGAATACGATGTCGTCGACCAGTGCGCCACGGGAGAGGTCGTTGACCGGTTTGCGCATCCCTTGCAGCATAGGGCCGATACTGATTACGTCAGCACTGCGCTGGACCGCTTTGTAGGTCGTGTTGCCCGTGTTTAGGTCGGGAAAGATAAATACAGTCGCGCGCCCAGCTACGGCACTGTCTGGTGCCTTGCTACGGGCAACGCTTTCCATAATCGCAGCATCGTATTGCATCGGTCCATCGATCAGCAGCTCGGGGCGTTTTTGTTGCGCGATTCGGGTCGCCTCGCGGACCTTCTCAACATCGGCGCCCTGGCCGGAAACGCCGGTACTGTAGCTGATCATGGCAACCCGCGGAGGAATCCCGAATGCTTTGGCGGAATCAGCGCTCTGGATGGCGATATCGGCCAGTTCTTCAGCATTGGGGTCGGGGTTGATCGCGCAATCACCGTACACCAGCACCTGTTCTGGCAGGCACATGAAAAATATCGAAGAGACTAAATTGCACCCAGGCGCCGTCTTGATCAGCTGCAGGGGGGGGCGGATGGTATTGGCGGTAGTGTGCACCGCACCGCTGACCAAACCGTCGACATGACCCTGCTCTAACATCAGGGTGCCCAGGACCACGTTGTCTTTGAGTTGTTCGTTGGCAATCTCTGGGGTTACACCCCGATGCTTGCGCAGTTCCACCAGGCGTTCGATGTAGTGCGGGCGGATCAGTTCTGGGTTGTAGATCTCGACCCCGTTGCCTAGCTCGATGCCCAAGCCTTCGGCGATCCGACGGATCTCCTGCGGGTTTCCGAGCAGGGTACAGCGGGCGATACCACGGTCGGCGCAGACCGCAGCGGCTTTAATCGTCCGTGGCTCCTCACCCTCTGGCAGCACGATGTGCTTTTGGGCCAGCCGGGCGCGTTCGATCAGCTGGTAGCGAAATGCCGGTGGCGATAGACGGCGCTCGCTCTGCCCCGCAGTGAGGCTGTTCAACCAGGCCGGGTCGATGAATGATGCGGTGATCCCTTTGATCTTGTCGATGCGAGATTTGTCATCCGAGGGGACTTCGCTGTTGAAGTTGGGGATGCTCAGCGCGGTTTTCCAAATGTCGGTTTTGACGCTTAACAGTGGTAGGCCGGTGGCCATAGCGTCATGGCATAGCTTGAGTACGGAGGGATGCGGACGCGTGCCGCCGGTGAGTATCAGCGCGGCCAGACCAATACCGTTAAGGGCAGCTAGGCAGACCGCCATCACAATATCGTCGCGATCGCCCGGTGCAAACACCAGGGTCCCCGGTGTCAGCTCAGCGACGATGTTCTCGACGGTCTGGGCGCAGATAGTGATGCGGTGCACACGGCGACTATTAATCTGTCCAGCGCTGATCACCTCGGCATTAAGATGCTTGCTCATGTCGATGACGCGAGGCGACATCATCCGCTCCCGCCAGGGAATGCAGGCCAGAAGTTTGAAGTCCTCACAGAACAACGAAGCGTGCTCGGTTATATCCGTTGGGGTGAGGCTGTTGCTGACCGGGTCATTGGGGAGGGCGTCAAGGCAGAGTTTACCGTTATGGTCAATCGGTGCGCCGAGCATGTTCAGCATGCAGCCGATCACCTTGGGATTGTGAATCCCACCAAAGGCGCGGGCGGTGATATCGATGTGGTCCTGCAGTTCATCGAGTGAATCGTTGCCGGGGGCTGATACCAGAATAACTTCTGCGTCGAGTGCTTTCGCCACCTCCTGATTGATGCGTGAAGCGTAAGGCTGGGTCCGAGTTGGGACCATGCCTTCGATAATGACAATCTCTTCGTCCCCGGCCCGGTTGCTTTCATAACGTTTGACCAGCTCTTCTAATACCTCATCGCCTTGATCGTTTCGCATCAGCCGTTCGACCTCGCGGATCGCCATCGGCTCGGCAATGCTGTGGCTACAGGAGGCACGCAGGATGTCGACTGAACGGTCGCTACTGCTATCACCGTTGGCGGTTTGGGCGATAGGCTTAAAGAAATGTACTTTTATCCCTTGTCGTTCTAACGCATGAAACAAACCGAGAACGGCGGTAGTTAGACCGGTGCCTTGGCTGGTCGGTACCAGCATCAGTGCGTGTGTCACAAAAAATCCTCAAGCGCTTAGGATGATCCCGTGCTGCAAGTACTATCACCTGCAACTAGGATGAAATTTGATTAGCCGTTACAACCGAGCCTGGTCAGCGCTGGCTGACTGGCGATGGGTAAGCATCGGGGACCGGGAAGTGATGGCAATGAAGTGACACAATTTTACCTTGGATCGGTAAAACTGCCAGAGAAATGTTGCGTTGCAGAAAAAACGATCTGAGCAACTGGGTTAAGCAGCTGGGGATTTGTTCAGTTTTTCGACCACGCTGGCAATTTTGTCATCCATGCTTTGCTCTCTATCGGTGCGTGTGCCTAGGCGCATCGAACTGGTTATCCTAGGTGCCCCAAGCGCATGGACTACTTCATGACAGCGCTTTACGGCTGCAAAAACGGCATCCCATTCGCCTTCGATGTTGGTGCCATAGGCGTGCATCTGATGCTCCAGCCCGGCTTCATCTAGCACCAGTTGGCAGGCTGCAATATAGGGGGAGACAGAAACACCGACGCCCAGGGGGACGACACAGAGATCGATCATGACATGCATGCTGAGTTCCTCGTTTTGTAACGATTTATTACGTATTTTATTAAAAATATCAGTGCTCTAGGGCTGTTTATTAAATTTATTTATTATGTTAGTAAATGGCTGTGTTGGCCCGGTTGTCGCTCAATCGAGTAAACGTTCTTTTGCTTGGTTGATTTTAGCTGCCAGATAGTTGCTTCCACCACGATCTGGATGATTTTTTTGCATCATTCGTTTGTGCGCCTGAATGATCTCTGCGTGGCTGGCACCTGGCGTCAGCCCCAAGATCTCATAAGCTTCTGCGCGGCTTATCGTTGCCGATTCTGCTCTGTTCGACTGCTGCCGCTGCGATTGATCATCAGCGTCTATCTGCAGGTTGGGACGATGACGAACGATATAGGCATCGAGGAGTTTTATCCCCTCAGGATCCTGTTGAATCGATTGCTGATAGAGCTGGACGAGTTCGGCGTCACTTAAGGTTTCTAAGTTTCGACCGTTGAAGGGGCCTGCGATAACCCTCCCCTCAATGGCGCCGCTGTCATGGTCCAAAGACATCACCAGCCAGCGGGTCGTAACTTGAGATTGCTGGCCTGCAGAGTATTGGCCAGATCCTTGCTGCTGACGCTTTTGTTTATGCCGGCGCAGTAGCGGCATCAAAAAAGGCAACAGCCTCAGTGCCAAAGGCAGTAACCGCTGGGCAAAAGGAAGCAGGATACTGAACAGCGCAAACAGCCAGTGCAGACGCCCACTGATTGCTAGCCAGAATCCGAGTAGTGCCAGGGTGATCAGCAGCAACTGGAGTAGCAGCCGCTTGCCGCGCTTGGGTGCACGACCGAGAAACCAGCGAATTGCGGCCACGACCAGCAGTAGCAAAAGCGCTAGAAACAAAATATTCAAGACTTGGGATGCTCCAGTTGCCGAGTCAGTTGTTGCAGCGCTGCTGATCCTTCTAGGTTTTTCAAGCCTAGCGGCCCTGCGGTAGCATAGACCGCGATAGCGCGGAGGAGTTCGCTTAGCACCTCAGGGCTGTTGAGGTCAAAGCAGCAATGGGCCCCTTGGCTGAGCCGGGCCAGCTGTTTGAAGCCCTGGCTGGCGGTTCGGTTGCTGCCCTCTTGAAACAGAAACAGCGGGAGTCCGCGTAAACCGCACTCGCCGGCAAGCTGGCAGAGTTCATCGAGGGGTTCTTCGATACAGTCGCCGATAAATATCAGTGCTTGCACCGGCTGCTGCTGATGAATCCTGAGCGCGTGGGTAAGTAAGCGTGCGATCTGGGTTTGGCCACCCAGACACTCCACCGTAGACATCGCCTTAATCAGCTTATCCGCCCCCAGCAGCCAAGGGCTCGAGCGCAGCTCGTCGTAGCCGCGATAAAAACAGAGTTTGACCTGAAGTTGCCCCAGTTCACGGGTGTGGGTAAACATCCCTGCCTGTAGCTGGCAGGCCGTATCCCAGGTGGGTTGGCGGCTGGCGGTAGCATCCAGGGCAAAAATCAACCGCCCTCCGCTAGCCTGAGGTGCGGGGGCGGGGTGGCGTTTGACCTGCGCCAGAAATTGCGCCACAGGATCGTCGGTTAGGCGCGAAGGTGATTTTGATCTGCTCATCGGTGACCATCACTCTATGGAGGTCTAGTCAGTATAGAGTGATCGCTGTTGTTGTAGAAATAGATAGCAGGTTCAACCTGTCTGCAAACGTTCGTCCAGGGTTCCTTTAAGCAGTTTAAACAGCCGTATCGAGGCATCGATCTCCTCTTTGCGATTGGTCAGGCTTTCAATATTAAGACCGACTGGAATACCGAGTGGCAAGCAGGCATTTAAAACCCGCTCAAGGTTTCGCTGGCAGGTTCTAATCGACTGCATCAGCGGGTTGTCGGATTCTAGAATTTCACTGGCGGTCGCTGCGGGAACCGAGATCCCGAGCCAATCCATAAACTCCAGTGTCTTAGCACTGCCGCAGGGGGTAAAGGTTAGGATCACGCGACTGGGCTGAATACCTTGCTGCTGGCAGAGCTCGCCGTACTCTTTGAGCAGCTTAATCGTGGCATCGGCATCGTAGACCGCTTGGGAGACAAAAAAATGGCAGCCATTGTTGGACTTGCTCAGCAAGCGCTTGTGCTCGGTGCCTTTGCTGGCATGCCGTTCGGCGATGGTGACACCGCCGAGGCTGAAGTCATGTTGGCTTTCGGCCAGTGTCTGGTAGGCCTCATTAAGCGATAGCTGAATCCTGGCGTCGGCAGAAGGGCTGCCCACCAGTACTAGGTTGCGTACCCCGTAATCGTTCCACGCTTGATTCAACCACTGCTCGAAACTGGCCCGATCACGCTGGGATACACTTTTATAGGTAATGATCTGGTGGTCACTTTTCATTGCCAGTAAGGCTGAATATTCACGGGGATCACGGGTGCCCATAAAGGGGAAGGGGCGTGGCTTATCGGTGCGGCTGCTTTCGTCTTGAATGTCGTAAACAATCAGCCCGTCATAATCAACGCTTGCTAGGCGTTGCAGCAGTTTGGTTGCGATCTCGTCCATCTGCATATCATCGGTAGTGGCTCTGGGCGGCGTGGTACCAAAGAAATACACGCCTTTGTCGGGGGCGTTGAATGCAGTCTGCTGCGCGAGTGTCATGTCAGATTTCCAAATGAGTTTCTAATGGCCGATGATTATAAACAGGATGCTGGTTATTACATATTGGTTATATGTGGAAATGTTCTCAAGTCAACATGAATGGTTTTAATTAGATTAAAAAACAAACAGATATACAGTTAATGCTGACGGGTTGAGCGGTTTTTTTTATCAACACTATACAATGCTAGAATGCGCTCAGTACTGCATTGCCAGGATGGGCCTGGCATCTCTCTGCAGCCGTTTATAACGACTGTTTGTAAGGCCTGGTTGTAACGGTTCTCAGTCGGTCGCATCTAATTAGGGATAACAACCTCTCTAGCTAAGGAATATTTGTGTCAGATGATCTCAGCCCGTCGTCAGCCCAGGCGATTGAAAAAAGCCATAACGCTCTCCATAGCGCTCTCCATAGTGCTCCCCATGCCAGCCTGGTGTTGGTGTTTAAGCGTCCGCTCATCGGCCATGGCAAGCAGCGCTTGGCCGCCACCCTGGGTTTAGAGAAGACCCAGATGCTGGCTCAGCAGTTTTTAAACTGCGCCCTGGAGGATCTGGCCAGCTGGGCGGGTCCTGTGATTTTGGCACCGGCTCAAGAAGCCGATCGCCACTGGGCCGAGACCCTTATTAACGGGGCTGAGCAAGGGGCTGAGCTGAAAGGCGCTGAAGTGATACCGCAGGGAGAGGGCAATCTGGGCCAGCGGATCATCGATCTTGATCAACGCCTGCGTCAAATGGGGCATCAGCGTCTGGTCTATATAGGCAGCGACGCACCGGCCTTAACCCGCCACCACTACCGTTCGGTTAATGCGCTGCTCCAGGAGACCGACGTGGTGCTGAGCGCGGCGGAGGATGGCGGTGTCACCATCATGGCCAGCGGCCAACCCTGGCCTGCTGGACTCTCCGAGCTACCCTGGAGTACTGAGTCTCTGGGGGCCGCTTTGGCGGATTGCTGTCAGCGCCAGGCGTTACGAATCTTCGATATGGAGCCCAGCTATGATATCGATATTGAGGCGGACCTGGTACGTTTGAGAAAAGACCTAGTCGGAGATACGCGACCCGCTCGACAGGCGTTATATCGTCTCTTAAAGGCGTATGTTTTTTCCCCATCGGTTACCGACACGCCTCACTACCGGTCTGCCGTTGATGCCGTCTTTGCCTAGACGAGTTTGGAGTCTTTTGCTGTGAATAATCTGAGAATAGCCACCGACCAATTGATACCGATTCGCTCTGCGGATTGGTATCTGACCCCCGACCACCAGAAGCGCGGTTATATCGATCCGCAGCGGCTCAAGGAGCTGTGGTTTCATACCGGCACCGCCTGTAATCTTTCCTGCCCCTTCTGTTTAGAGGGCTCAGCACCCGGCGATAAGCGGTTGCAGCTGGTGAAGCTGGCAGACGTCACGCCCTTTATCGATGAGGCGATGGCGCTGGGGGTAGAGCAGTTTTCGTTTACCGGTGGAGAGCCTTTTTTAGCCAAGGATATGGTCAAAATTCTCAGCTATGCCGCTGAGCGTCAACCCTGTCTGGTATTAACCAACGGTACCGAGCCGCTACTGCAGCGGTTACATCAACTAGAACCCTTGCGAAGCACGGCACACCCGATCAAGTTCCGTATCAGCTTGGATCATTACCAGCCTCAGCTGCATGACGCGGGGCGGGGAGAGGGCAGTTTCGATAAGGCGCTAGAGGGGTTAAAGCAGCTCCATCAACGGGGGTTTGCGGTATCGGTCGCACGCCATATGGCGTCGGATGAGGATCGAACAGAGGTAGATGCGCACTACCGAGCGCTGTTTAGTCGTTTGGGTTTGCCAGAGACTATCAATATAGTCGCCTTTCCTGACTTCGCGGTGCCGGGCAGCCATCCCGAGGTACCTCAGGTCACCGAGCACTGCATGAGCCATTATCAAACCGAAGCCAGTCGGAGTGAGTTCATGTGCTCGTCCAGTAAGATGGTGATCAAGCAGCAGGGGCGGATGCGCGTCTACGCCTGCACTCTGGTCGATGATGATCCTGAATACGATCTGGGTTCGAGTCTGGCGGAGGCGATGCAGCAGCGGATCAGCATGAAGCATCACCGTTGTTACAGCTGCTTTGCCTACGGTTCCTCCTGCAGCGAGCGTTGATCGTTGTATTTTTATAATTTTCGAACAAGGAGATAGCGTGTTAGGAATTATCGGTGGTACCGGTATCTATGCCTTAGAAGGGCTGGAGATTATCGAGCAGCATCAGGTTAAGACACCGTACGGATCACCCTCAGCCGCAGTGGTTCGCGGCCGTCTATCCGGGCAGGAGGTCTGTTTTCTGGCGCGTCACGGCCAAGGGCACCAGTTATTGCCGTCAGAGGTGAATTACCGCGCAAATATCTGGGCACTTAAATCGGTCGGAGTTACCCGGGTGGTCGCCGTTTCGGCGGTAGGCAGTCTGCGCCAAGGGATCGCCCCGGGTGATCTATCAGTCCCTGATCAATATTTCGATTTTGTGAAAGGTGATCGGCAGAAGAGTTTCTTTGGCGAGGGGTTGGTGGCGCATGTCTCCACCGCAGAGCCGACCTGTAAAACTCTGACCCAGCAGTTGCAGCAGGCTAGCGATGGGCTGGATCTGAACCTGCATACCGGTAAGACCTATGGCTGCGTCGACGGACCGCGGTTAGGTACCCGCGCCGAGAGTTTTTTCCTGCGTGGTGCAGCCGGTTGTGACCTGGTGGGGATGACCAATGTGCCGGAGGTGTTTCTGGCCCGTGAGGCGCAGATCTGCTACGCCACACTAACCATAGCGACCGATTACGATTGCTGGCTGGATGATCCGGCGCAGCATGTCAGCGTTGCCCAGGTGATCGCCCGTTACGGCGCCAGCCTGGAGCGGGCTAAGACCCTGCTGCATCAGCTGGTTCGTGATGAGGCTAAACGGCAGGAGATATCGCCCTGTAGTTGCCGCCATGCGTTGGATAGCGCCGTGATGACGCCTTTAGAGCAGCTTAACGATGACAAGAGGGCGCTACTGGAGTTGCTTAAGCGTTGAGCGATGATAGGCAGTCGGTAACCCAGCCAAATAAGCGCCCGCTGCTCTCCGTCATCATTCCTCTGGGGCCTGATGAGAGCGGGCTGGGGCGTCTGGCTGCAGACCTGTTGCTGCTGCCTGCTGAGAGTGAAATCATCCTGGTCTGTTGCGCGTCGTCGCAAACAGCGCAGCGACAGTTTGGGTTACCGCCCAAACTCATCTCAGGAGCATTGTCTGAGCTGTCGCCAGAGCCTTTACCAGAACAGTTACCAGGACAGTTACCAGAGCCTTTGCCTGAAAAGCCAAGACAACCTTTGCAACAGCGTCCAACCCTGCGCTGGCTGAAAGCGCCCACCGGGCGTGCCTGTCAGCTGAATGCCGGGGCGCGGGCTGCTCGCGGAGAACATCTGTGGTTTCTTCATGCCGACAGCGGGATCTGTCCCTGGGTCGTCAGCCAATTATTCAGCGCGATAGTACGCTCCCCCTATGCGCTGCATTTCTTCCGCTTGGCGTTTGCCCCGGATGGCGCAGGGCCGATGGCGCTCAATGCGCAGGGGGCGAATCTGCGTTCGGCCTGGTTAGGTGTACCCTTTGGTGATCAGGGCTTTTGTCTATCCGCCGAGCTGTTTCGGCGCATCGGCGGCTACGATGAACAGGCATCCTACGGCGAAGATCATCTGCTGGTCTGGCAGGCGCGTCGGGCAGGGATTGAATTGGATTTTTGTAGTCCACGGATTACCACCAGCGCGCGAAAATACCTGAAACGCGGCTGGGGTGGTTTGACCCTGAGGTATCAATGGCTGTGGATTAAACAGGCACTACCTCAGGCTTGGGCGCTGTTTCGTGGGCGTTGATGGCGGTAGCAGATATTTTCTCTCTGCGCCAAGGCTATCCTCTCCATCAACGCTATCCTCTCCGCCAGCGGTGGTAGCGCTCAACATAGCCGAGCAGCCGATGCGGGATATGGGCGCGCTTCCACTCTCCCGCCGCGTATTTATTCGCCTCACTCAGGGTCGGATAGATATGGATGGTGCCTAAAATCTTATTTAAGCCCAGCCCATAGCGCATCGACAGGGTGAATTCACTGATCAGTTCGCCCGCCAGGGGGCCGATAATGGTAGCCCCCAATATTTTATCTTTGCCAGGAACGGTCAGTACCTTCACCATCCCTGATGCATTTTCATCGGCGATAGCACGATCCAGCTCCTCAAGATCAAAGCGAGTGACTTCATAATCGATCCCCTGCGCCTTGGCTTCCTGCTCGTTAAGACCCACCCGGGCCAGCTCGGGATCGGTGAAGGTGGCGGCAGGGATGAGGGAATAGTCGACCTTAAAACGTTTAAGTCCAGCCAGCAGCGCGTTCACCACCGCATACCAGGCTTGATGGGCGGCGCTGTGGGTGAATTGGTAGGGGCTGCAGACATCGCCGCAGGCATAGATATTGGGGAAGCGGGTCTGCAGAAACTCATTGACTTCGATGCGACCATCGGGGGTCAGGGGGATGGCGAGCTTTTCCAGCCCAAACCCGGTCACATTGGCTTTACGTCCCGTAGCGACGAGCAACTGGTCGAAACCGATATCGACGATCTCTCCGTTAACGTCGCAGCGCAGCTGCTTTTCGCCCTCGACGGTTAGGAACTCAAGCATCTTATGGTTGAGGCGAAGATCGACCCCCTCGTCGATAAATTTCTGCTGCACGTACTCGGCGATATCGGTATCTTCACGCGGCAGTAACCGAGGTCCGCGCAAGACCTGGATCACCTGGGTACCCAGGCGCTGAAATGCTTGCGTCAGTTCACAGCCAATGGGTCCGCCGCCTAAAACTAACAAACGTTTGGGTTGTTCTCGAATCGACCAGAGGCTGTCTGATGTTAGGGGGTTCATCGCGTCGATATTGGGGATGGCTGGCATCGATGGACGCGCTCCGGTGGCCACAATGATGTTGCGGGTGGTGATCACCTTGCCCGCGACTTCAACCCGGTAGGGCGACAGGATACGGGCTTCGCCCTGGATGCAGTCGACGCCTAATCCGGTATAACGCTCGACCGAGTCATGCGGCTCGACCGTTTTAATTACCCGCTGCACCCGCTCCATGATCTCTGCAAACTCAAACCTCAGTTCGACGTGATCGATGCCCAGTTGTTTTGACTTGCGCGCCTCGGCGATAAATTTCGCCGAGCGCAGCAAGGCTTTTGAGGGCACGCAGCCGGTGTTCAGGCAGTCACCGCCCATGCGATGTTTTTCGATCAGGCTGACCTTGGCTTTGGTAGCAGCGGCGATATAGGCGCTGACCAGTCCTGCAGAACCGGCACCGATCACGACCAGGTTGGTATCAAATCGGCTCGGCTTGTCGATGCCGCGGTAAACCTGGCGACTGCGAACCAACTGGATGATTTTCTTGGCGACTAGCGGGAATATTCCCAAGAGGCAAAAAGACAAAATCAGGCCGGGTGAGAGGATCCCTGACAGGGAATCGATCTGCCCTAACTGGGTCCCGGCGTTAATAAATACCATCGTGCCTAGCAGCATCCCAACCTGGCTCACCCAATAGAAGGTGAGGGTACGCAGATGGGTTAATCCCATCACTAGGTTGATCACGAAAAAGGGGAACAGCGGCACTAGCCGCAGGGTAAACAGATAGAAGGGACCGTCGCGTGCTACCCCTGCATTGATGGCGGCCAATTGACTGCCAAAACGCTGCTCCAGGATAGTTCTGAACAGGTAACGGGAGACCAGAAATGCCAGGGTAGCGCCGATTGAGCTGGCAAAGGAGACCAGTATTAAGCCCCAGGTGAAACCGAACAGTGCGCCTGCTGCCAGTGTCATCACTGCAGCTCCGGGTAATGATAAAGCGGTCACCAGAATGTAAAGCACAAAAAATCCGCCTCCGGTCAGCAGCGGGCTTTGCTGGAAGGACTGCTGAAAGTCGGCTTGATGCTGCTTGAGATGATCCAGGCTCAGCAGTTGGTGCAGGTCAAACAGGAAGAAAAGTACGCTCAGGGTGATCACTGCAGCGAACAACAGGGCTTTTTTCAGGTTCATAAGTAAGCAACTTTTAGGATTGTCTAGAATGTACAGAGCAGATGATTGAGAACATCTAACGTTACAGTGTTTTTGTTAAAATAGTTTAAAAACAGTTTATTACCTAGATGTTAAAGCGGAGTTCAGTGGAGGTCTGAACGCTGCCGGTCAGACGGTTTTCGTACAACTTGATCGCTTAATTTGACTCCATGAGGTCCAAAAGGCGCCTTGTCACCAAGGTTTTATACAACCCTGTAGTAACCGAGGGTATAGGCTGATTATTTGATATAGGAAAATGTGTTATTTGATAAAAGTCATTAATATGGCAATATTTTCTTATTTAAAATAGAGCAGGGATAGGAGGTCCAAGCATATGAATCAAACCCCTCAGCGTTACCAGCAGGTCTTGCATCGATTGCAGAGGCTTCGCGGTGATTTACTAAATCAGCGCTGCAGTGTTGTAGAGATAGAAGCTGAATTGGATGGGTTGTTGTTATCGATAGAGCAGGATCTGCTTATTTGCAGACTCGAAGTGGAAAAAAATTTACGATTTAATACGTAGCTTTCGAGACGCTGTAATTCCTGTAACCGGCCATTGATGCCGTTTTGGGCGTGGCATTACTGTCCCGTTGACTGAATAATTTTCAGCCGAGGAGATGTTTTACCCGTTGTGAACGCGTGTCGGCAGTTTGTATTGGCAGACCCGCCGAACATTCTCCTAGAAAGGTCTGTCGAGAGAAATTACTTCCCCGCCCATAAAATATTCAGATGCGCCTAAACGGGCAACAGGATCAAGTTTCATCGTATCAATTTTAACCCTCCCCTTAGGGTCCAGCTTAACCAGGCTATCGTCTATATAGATCTGATTTACGCGTCCTATAATCATGGCTTGCGGTGTATTTCCAATCTTATGAATCTCATAGTGTTCACAGCCAAAAGCAATTTTTGCGTCCTTTAGCCGGGGTAGAGGGCAGCCTTCAAATTTAACCGTTTCTAGATCTAATTCATCAACTTCTGAGATGTTGGCAGGGCGCGTTGCCGAGCTTTGGTTCATCGCTTCAAGCTGATCCCTGCCGGGTATATGGATGACAAAATGACGTCTGTTCTCGATATTGACGAGCGTGTCCTTATCGCTGCCATCCGGTTTTTTGCCAATAGAGATCATTACCAAGGGTGGGTTGCTGGATACCGCAGTGAAATAGGAAAAAGGGGCTAAATTATAGCGACCATTCGGGTGTTCGGTTAGCACCCAGGCAATGGGCCGAGGGACGAGCGTTTGGATCATGCTGAAGTAGACCGCAGTAGGGGACTGTGTGCTTAGATCGATATTCAAGCTGAACTCCTCGATGAAACATTTTCCCCCATCATACGGTGAACAGAGTTTGTTTTCAGCGGCATATTTTATCGCTGCTAAGCTTGATCTAGCCTATTTGTTGTGGAGATTGACAGTTAGGACGTGAGCGGGACGTGTGATTATTGAACTGTACAGCTGTAGGGATGAATGGCCGCAAATCAAGTCTTTTGCTAAGAGAGGTGTGGTTGTGGAGTTTGCTGAGGTCTATGTAGGTCTAAAAATAGGCGCGCTGAAAGAAGTTGTTTTTGAGCCTGGGCATCAGGGCTGGATGATGTTTCTTCGAGACGATGAAGATGCACTGCTGCCGCTAACGAAAGCGGGCCAGGCTTGCGTGTTTGAAAGTCTTTCGCGAGCGTCTGAGCTGGCCCGTATGCTCGGATTTCGCCAGGTAAGCCTGTCGCCCAAGATCAAATTCAGCAAACGAAGCCGATAGCAGTGTTAAGCAGTTTTAACTGCTCCATACCGGGGAGCGCTTGCCTAAGAAGGCATTTATACCCTCTATGGCATCCGGGTGCTGTATGTTGCAGCCCATGACCTCTGTGCAATCGCTGTAAGCTGCAGCGAGGGGCTGATGCAGCTGGCGGTAAAATGCTTGTTTACCGGTGCGGACGCAATTTCCAGACTTAGAGGCGATGTTGCGTGCTAACCCCAAGGTCGTTTGTTTAAGTTGTTCTGCCGTTACGACTCTGTTGACCAATCCTATCTCGTAAGCCCGTTGCGCACTGATCATCTCGCCGAGTAATAGCATCTCCATTGCGTGTTTCTGAGATACCGTGCGGCTTAGAGCCACCATCGGTGTGGAGCAAAACAAACCGATATTGACTCCCGGTGTGGCAAAGCGTGCGCCTTCCTCCGCTACCGCCAAGTCGCAGCTGGCGACGAGTTGGCAGCCGGCCGCGGTAGCGATGCCATGTACTTCTGCGATAACGGGCTGGGGAAGTTGATTGATAGTTTGCATCAGGTTGGAGCAACGAGTGAATGTCTGTTGCTGACGGCTTGGATCATTATCCTGAGTCAATTGTTTAAGGTCATGCCCGGCGCAAAATCCTCGTCCTGCTCCGCGAAGCACGACGACTTTGCTTGTGAGGTCTTTAGCCAGGGTCTCAAAGCTGCGGGTCAGAGCATCAATAAGTTCGTCAGAGAGCGCGTTATAAGCATCGGCTCTTTCTAGGGTCAGGGTTGTCACCCCCTCGCTATCATCACGTGAAACTAGATTTTTAGAGTCTGTAGACATGTCTGTAGTTATGTCTGTAGTCATGGTTGTTGCCTCTGTTTTGTCTGGATATAACGAGATAGATTAGCGCAGATTGACGGAGCAGTAAGCTTGAATTGGTAATAAAAAACCCGGCGGGTAAGGCCGGGTTTAGATTGTGTTACAAAATAAATTTATTGAGCCTGGGTTATAGTTCTGGTCCAGCAGCGACCAGCGCTTCACCTTCAGGTGTGTCAGTAAAACGCTCAAAATTATCAACAAACATCGCTGCTAGATTCTTAGCTTTGGATTCCCAAACAGATGCATCGCTATACGTATCTTGTGGATTGAGGATGCCGCTATCGCAATCGTGCAGTGCCTGAGGTACTGCTAGATTGAAATGAGGCAGTTGCTTGAATTCGCTCTTTTCAATAGATCCATCCAGAATCGCATCGATAATTGCGCGCGTGTCTTTAATCGAAATTCGCTTGCCGGTGCCATTCCAGCCAGTATTGACTAGATAAGCCTGAGCGCCAGACGCGTTCATGCGCTCCGTTAATACCTTGGCGTAGGTGGTGGGGTGCAGGCTTAAGAAAGCAGCGCCGAAGCAGGATGAGAACGTGGGCGTCGGCTCGGTGATGCCTCGCTCGGTGCCGGCAAGTTTAGACGTGAAACCAGAAAGGAAGTAGTAGCGAGTCTGCTCTGGTGTTAGCTTAGAGACGGGCGGAAGTACCCCGAAAGCATCCGCAGTCAAGAAGATTACCTTGCTCGCGTGGCCGGCTTTAGAAACAGGTTTGACGATGTTGTCGATATGATGAATAGGGTAAGAGACACGGGTATTTTCGGTCTTGGAGCCATCGTCAAAGTTAATTACGCCTTCATCTGTAACAGAGACATTTTCGAGCAACGCATCGCGGCGAATAGCATTGTAGATATCGGGTTCGTTCTCTTTGCTCAGATTGATGGTCTTGGCGTAGCAGCCACCTTCAAAGTTAAACACGCCGTTGTCATCCCAGCCGTGCTCATCGTCACCGATCAGTTCACGCTTAGGATCTGTCGAGAGTGTGGTCTTGCCTGTTCCTGATAGGCCGAAGAAGATCGCAGTATCACCGTCTTTGCCGACATTCGCAGAGCAGTGCATCGATGCGATCCCTTTCAGCGGGAGCAGGTAGTTCATCATTGAGAACATACCTTTTTTCATCTCACCGCCGTACCAGGTGCCGCCGATCAGCTGCATTTTTTCGGTGAGGTTAAAGGCTACAAAGTTTTCAGAATTCAACCCTTGCTCTTTCCAGTCTGGGTTGGTGGTTTTAGCGCCGTTCATAACAATGAAGTCTGGCTCGTAAGTGCTCAACTCTTCATCGCTGGGGCGAATAAACATGTTCTTAACGAAGTGTGCCTGCCAGGCTACCTGGGTAATAAAGCGAACGCTAAGACGGGTGTCGTCGTTGGCACCACAGTATGTATCAACCACGAACAGTCGCTTACCAGACAGTTGCTTGGTAACCCGTTTCTTAAGGTCGACCCAGACTTCCTGGGTAATGGCTTTGTTGTCATTCTTGCCTTGATCTGACCACCAGACAGTGTCGCGGGTAGTGTTGTCTTTGACGATGTACTTATCATTAGGAGAACGACCGGTAAAAATTCCGGTGTCGACCGATACGGCGCCTAGTTCGGTCACGATGCCCTTTTCATATCCGGTTAACGAAGGCTTGGTTTCTTCCTCGAATAGCTGTTCATAGGAGGGGTTGTAAACAATCTCTTGTGCGTCGTGAATACCGTATTTGGCAAGATCAATCGTAGGCCGGGCTTCTGACATCTGTTTCTCCTAGGTGTTCTGTAATTTAAGTCTTAGCTGTATGCACAAGCCATTTAGTCAGGCTTCCAGCAACAGTATGTACTCAGACGTCGAGGTTAAAGTGGAGGCTGTATCGCCTCTCGAGTTGTGGATCGTCTTTAGCGCAAGCTGAGCATTATAGATATTACACAAAATCATTCAATCGGAATGAGCATAAACCCTGCTTTAGTCGTATGCATTGGTGTCGATTAGAGCGTTCTCATCGGGGGGATTTGTCTAGTCTTGGCAAGGGTGAAAAAAATCCCTTTTAGCTATTTTGTGCTTCAATTTCTCTGCTGAATCAGCACGCAGCTATATCAGAACCTGCTTGAGTTTGAGGTTTATCAGGGGATGCAGCCATTTGCTCACAGCTTCTGTGTATAACTCTGTGGGTTAAATGCTTTAAAGGCGCCTCAGTCCTTATGTTTTGGGTGGTTGCTTTAGATTGGTTAAAAATTAACCTGCTTGTTATATCTTCATAAATACAATGACTTAGAATAGTCAACATGTAGGCGTGAAATTATTTTTTATAAAATCGTTGAGATTTGAACCGTTTTCATGGTCCTTGGGATTTGTGTGAGTAAACATCTTGACAGGATTCCTGAGATCACTCCTAAAGACCTTGAATTATCCTGTTTTCAGCCCGCATTGGGCCTGGACGGGTGGCTTAAGTGCCTGGGTATCTCTGTGGTAAGCTAGGCTCTCTTTTTATCAGCGGGTTGATGCGGTGTTATGCCTATTTATTTAGCGCCCATGGAGGGGTTGGTTGATCCGGTTATGCGGGATGTCATTAGCCGTATCGGTGGAATAGACCGTGCGGTGACAGAGTTCGTTAGAGTTTCTGATCGGGTGTTGCCCAAGCGAGTTTATCTGCGTCTTTCGCCAGAATTGAATCAGGGTGGTACCACCACAACAGGGCTCCCAGTCTATATTCAACTACTCGGATCAGATCCAGATAGGTTGGCAGGATGCGCGAACAAGCTTGTGGAACTCGGCGCGCCGGGGATCGATCTGAATTTTGGCTGCCCAGCTAAAACCGTCATCCGCAACCGGGGTGGTTCGATACTTCTGCGTGAACCCGATCTAATCCATCGCATTGTTGCCAGGGTGCGGCAGGCCGTCCCTGTCGCTATTCCGCTTACGGTAAAGATGCGTTTGGGTTACGAGGATGATTCTCTGGCACTGGAGAATGCGCAGGCTATCGCTGATGCCGGCGCGGTTGAACTCTGTGTGCATGCACGAACCAAGGTTGAAGGCTATAGGCCGCCTGCACACTGGGAGAAAATTGCTCAGATTCGCAAGGTAGTTTCTATTCCTGTCGTGGCTAATGGCGAGATCTGGAACGTCGAAGATTTTATCCGCTGTCAGGCGGTCAGCGGCTGTGATCGGTTAATGTTGGGGCGAGGGCTGATCGCCCGTCCCGATCTGGCATTGCAAGTCAGGCAGCAGCTTCGGGGGGAGTCCGTAGTCCCGATGCGCTGGTCAGAGTTAGTCCCCTGGATAGAAGACTATTACCTCCAGCTTGAAGAGCTAGCGCCGCGTTATGCCGATGGTCGGCTGAAACAGTGGTTGAGATTACTGCAACGTAACTATCCGCAGGCTAAAGCCTTGCTGCTGGAGATTCGTCGGCAAACCGCCAGTCACGAACTGCTCGCTGGGCTATGGCGATCGGCGGATTATGATAGCGAGAGAGTCTCCGAAATACTGCTAAACGAATTAACCCAGCGACCTGCTGGGGTCTATTATCCGGCACTGGACGCCCAGTTTTAGTCTTTGACTGCCTTGAGCAATACAAACTTAGGATTGTTGGCGACCAGTTCGCAGTTACCGAATAGCTTGCGTAACTGGACGTGGTAGCCCAGATGGCGGTTGCCAATCACCCAGAGCTCCCCCTGGCTGCGTAACACCCGTTTGGCATCGCTAAACATCTGCCTGGCGATATGATCACCGATGGTCTGCTGCTGGTGGAAGGGTGGGTTATTAAGGACCAGGTCCGCACTTTGGCCGGTAAAGCTTTCCAGGCAATTATCGGCCTTAAACCGGGCTGATCGCTGGTGGCTAAAACCGGCGTTAAAATTCTCCTCTGCTGATCCCAGCGCCCGGTATGAATCATCGACAAAAACCAGCTCTGCAGCCGGGTTGCGTTCAGCGGCGATCAAACCCACGACACCGTTGCCGCAACCTAGATCAATAATGGTTTTAGCTTGATCGGAGCTGGGCAGGTGCTCGAGCAGGAGCCGGGTACCAATGTCGAGCTTTTCACGCGAAAACACCCCCGCGTGATTGCTGATGGTAAAGCGACTATTTTCGAGCGGGTACTGGCTGGGGTACTTGCTAGGGAGCCGGTTTGAATCCTGGCTTTGAGACCTCAGTTCGCAGAATACCAATCGCGCCTTCTTTTTGGCGAGAGAGGTCGTGGTCGGGCCGAGAATCTGCTCGAACAGCGCAAGCGTCGACCGATGGATATGTTTGGCCATGGCTGCTGCAATAATTCGACAATCGGGCGCCAGCTGGCTGCGTAGTCGTTGTAGCTGATCTTCCAGCAGTGCCAGGGTGGTGGGTATTTTAATCAGCAGCAGGCGAACAGGTTCGGGTGGCAGTTCAAAGGGAGTTTGAGTCGTTATCTGGCCTATCTCCAGCTGGTTGAGGCGGTAGTTATGCGCCACTGCCTGATGAGCGATATAAGAATCTGCATTAAAGACAGGTGAACGCTGATTGAGTGCCACGCTCAGCGCCCCGAAGCTGTCATTGAGTATCAGAGGTCGCGGCAGCGGCTGGGGCAGTTCAGCCAGCTGCTGTAGAAGTAGTTCATCAGCAGCGTCCCAGGCGCGCAGGGTCTCACGGGGTCGCGGTGGATAGCGTTGGAGCTGGAAGGTCCCCTGAGGAACCGATAATTGTTGTTCGACGTTCATGTTGCTCCAAGACGGGTGATGGTAGTGGCTGGCACCGATGCTAATAGCGGCTCTATCTAATAACGGCTTTGATAGCGGTGCTTCAGCGGGGTTGTGGGCAGTTGGACAGTTGCAGTCGTAAGCGTAGCCAGCGGGCAACGCTATCCACCACCATGTTCAGCGCCGCTGCAATCAGGATCAAAAAAACTGCTCGGTCGAAACGTAACTCTTCGAATGCTGAATCGATATAAAAGCCGAGGGTCTGGATGCCGAGAATACCGAGGATGGCGGTTTCGCGCAAAATAACCTCCCAGCGATAGAACAGGAAAGCTAGGAATTGGCGGTAAATTCTCGGGATGACTTCAAACAGGTAACGGTTGAGTCCCGTTGTGCTGTCTTCACGTAGCACCAGGCTGTCGCTGTATCGACCGATGAGGTGGGCGATAATCGCCCCGTTGTGGAGTGCCAGTGCCAGCAGTGCTGGCAGCATCGAGGGACCCAGTACCAGTAGGGCGACAAACGCAAGCATCAGCTCGGGGATCGAACGGAAAATCACCAGTAGCAGCTGTCCTGCGGTACGGCCCGGACGTCGAAAAAACTGATTCGAAACCAGCGGGAATAGTAACAGCGTAACCAGGCCGGTGGCGACCATCGCGATGAAGCCGAGCAGCATCGTGTTGAGGACACCGCTGGCCGCCTGACCTTTGATAAGATACAGGCACCATTGCCAAAGATTCGACCAGCTTTGTGACTCAGTAACAGATTGCCCCCGAAGCGGCGCGGGTAGCATGTCTTCACTGATAAAGCGGACGATCAGGCCCCAGTCAAACTGTTGCTGCCAGGGCAACCAGGCTATAGCGCCGAGCAGGTATACAGGCAGTAACCAGCGCTTCCCAAAGAGGCTGCGTAGACTGAAAATCAATAGAAAAAATAGGTACAGCAGTGCAGCTGCCTGTGAATATAACCCCTGCTTAAACGCAGTTTCCAGATGGAAACCCAGTGTCGGCAAGCCGATAAAGCCCAGTACGGCGCTGGAGCGAATGGCGCACTCCAGCCGGTATTGGGTGTAGCTTTTGATATGGGGGTAGGCTTGCGGGAGTCGGGTGTAGAAAAAACGGCTCAGCCGGTGGCTACCGGGTGGAAGTAATCGCCAGGCCCCAGAATCGCTCTCTTCTAAAATTTCAGCATACACTTTGGCGAAGATACCGGCGTAGGGGATGGCGATCGCCAACACCCCAGTCAGGGTCGATAGTCCGAACAGTTGCAGCAGCAGCAGTGCCCAGAACAGTTCATGGATCGAACGGATAAATGCGCAGAACAGCCTTACCGTGCGCCAGCTAAAACACAGCGCCAGCAAGCCGCCAGCAGGGACCGCAATGGCAACGCCAACCAACGCGAAGGCTAGGGTGTTGACTAGCGCTGTGACGAGTTGCTCGACACTCCAGAAATCGGGGCTTAGCAACCCGGCACCGATACGTCCCAGCTCTAGCCAGGGATCGGCGGTATGGATCTCGATATCGGCTAGCGGCAGGCAGAACGCGGCAATGAAGACCAGGCCAAGACTGGTCCGAAATAGCCGGGTAGCGCTGGCGCTGGCTTCTCGAGAAGGGCGTAGCCTCACTGGTAGATAAACGTCAGCTGTTCAACGCTGAGCTCGGCACTGCTGGCATCGAGCACCACCTTGCCCTCTTTTAGGCCGATGATGCGCTGGTAGTGATTCAGCGCCAGTTCACGATCATGCAGCGCCACCAGTACCGTGCTGTGCTGCTGGTTGATCAGTTGCAACAGTGATTGCGACTGGAGCTCATCGACGGAGGAGACCGGTTCATCGCCAATAAATACTTGGCAGTCGCGGTAGAGTGCACGTGCTAGAGCGGTGCGTTGCTGCTGTCCCCCCGAGAGCTGGTCTACCGAGCGCCACAGCAGTTGATCAAGCCCCAATTTTGTCGCCAGCGTCTCAATTTGCTGGCGAGGCTGTTGCCGCGGGGAGATAAGATTGATCAGATTATACAGGTTGCTGTGTTGCTGCAGCCGTCCCATATAGATGTTATGAAATACGCTGAGAATTGGAACCAGCCCCAGCTGTTGCGGTACGATCGCACTCAGCTGGGGCTGTTGGCTGTAAAACCGTTTCAGCAGGGTCGATTTACCCGATCCACTTTTTCCAATCAGCGCGACTTTTTCGCCCGCAGCGATGCTGAGGTTTAGGTTATGCAGCACGGTCTGTGCTCCATACCCCAAGGATTGGCTACTGAGTTGAAACAGTGGATCGGTCATGAGTGCGCTTTCTTGGCTATCAATGTAGCCGGCAATCTTGCCGGCACCTGGCGATCAGTCTATCAGGCCGATAGCGCGGGCGACTGTGGCCACGGGTTCAAAATCGGCGTTGGTCGCCTTGACGAAACGGCTGCGCGGAAAGGCATTAAGCAGCTCGGGGTCCTGCAGCGAGAGCAGCGCCTGCTGGACGCGTAGTTTAAACCCTTGCCCCCAGCGTTGATCGACATCACCACGTATGGTCCATTGATAATCGGGGTAGCTCGGGGTTTTCCAAATGACACTGACCTGATCGGAGTGGATGTTGCCGTTGGCTAACTCGCGCTCCCAGACCTTGAAGTTAACGGCGCCGATATCGTAGGCTCCCGATTGCACCAGCGCGATAGTGCGGCTGTGATCGCCGCTGAATCCAATTCTTGAAAATATCTCTTCAGGCGATTGATTAAATTGATTCACAAGGTGGTATTCGGGCATCAGTCGACCCGAGGTCGAGCCTTTGGAACCGAAGGTAAAACTGTGGCCTTTGATGGCCGATTCAAGTTTTGCTGCCGGTTTTAAGCCTGTACTCCGGTGGGCAATAAAGTAGCTTTGAAAGAACTGGTCTTCGTAGCCCTGCGCGATCGCCTCGCTACCCGGCACCCGTAACCGTGCCTGAACCCCCGACAATCCTCCAAACCAAGCCAGCTGTACTTGGTCGTTGCGAAAGGCAGTCACGGCTGCGGCGTAGGATTTAACCGGAATGTAGTTCACGTCGACGCCAAGTTGTGCAGATAGATAGTCGGCAATTTTTCCAAAACGGGTCTGTAATAGCGTCTCATCCTGATCAGGAATCGCAGTAAAGGTGAAGGTTTCTGCCAAGCCAAGCGAGGGTAACAGCAAGGCGGCAGCGGTTAGTATGGGAACCAGGCGCTGTTTTAGTTTCATCATCATTCTCATCATTGAAGGTTAAATAGCTTCAAGCCAAATGGCGGGCGCTATTGTAGAGTACTCGCGCTAAGGGGCAAAGTGTGGAGTGTCTACCTGTTCGCAAATCGGTATAGGGATCTGGATTAAATAATCTGTTTTCGTGTCTTGGTGGCTAAGACTGCTGAATCTAGGATTTTTTCCTAGAGTATTGGCGTTATGGGAGGTAGATACTCTTATCACTGCAACAAGGAAACAGAAGGACTTGGTCGTGAAGGGACTGCACGATGCGTAGCAGGAAGGACAGAACGAAAAAGGCTACCGAGATGGGATCTCGGTGGCCTTTTTCTTTTTAAGCTCGGATACCCGCCGGACCGTTATGCGTTATTTGTTGAGTAGATCAGTTATAGCGTTGAGCCCTGAAGTTTCTTATCAATTTCCGTCTATCTTGTTTCTACCCGGGGTCTCTCTCCCCTAAGTTTGCTTAGCCCTTGGGGTACTAGGTTTCTAACAGCCTATCCACAGATGTTGTGGATAAGTCTGTGAATACTATTTATATAACTCAGCTGACCCCGCATGGTAACTGGCTTGGGTTAGATTGGACAAAAAACGAACTTGAATTTTAAATCATTTAAAACAATAAGATATAATATTAATGAGAAAAATCAAACGCTGACGGTTTTGCGATCCAGACGGTTTTTAGATCGCTAGGCTATTGTTGATAACAATTTAAAGTCAATAGCCCTAGAGACGAAGTGTTCACTATTCGTCTCTGTTTTTTGGCGATCGATTCGGCTGATGTTTACCGACAAGGGTTAATTGGGTTTTTTGTTGTCGGCGAATAAATTCGATAGTTTTAGCCTCTGGTCAGCACCAAAACTTGATAGAATGGGCTCCCGCGAGTAGTTCGGAGCTACCAGTGATTTCTTCCCTTAGGCCTGTGTTTGCCAACTTGCATCGTCAGGCTGTAATCCAGTATCAGCGTCGTTTGTTGGTTTTGGTAGGGAGCTCTGAGTGGTCTTTGCTTTGTTTGGATCAATTGCCGCAGGCGTTGATTGAGAAACCTGGGCTCTGGGTTGCGCCCCTGCCTGTAATACCCTCTGCTGCTTCGGTTTTCTGTGTCAATCTGGCAAAGGCTACCTGGGTGAAGCCATCGCGTTGCCATCAGGTGCTAGGTCAGGAGTTCAGCTGGGTTGTCGTCGATGCTTTCGACGGTCTTGATCCTGACGCGCTAGGCGCCAGTAGTGGAGCCTTGTGTGGTGGGGGGCTGCTGGTGTTACTGTTACCCGCCCTGCACTCTATAGATAAAAAACCTTTTGATCTTTGGCTGGAGCAGCATCTGCAGTCAACAACAGCTATGTTGGTTATTCGCCAGGCTATGCCGTTGGAGAATTCCCCTTGTTTTGATTCGAATCATCCACTTCTTGAATCAGGTCGCCGCTCCGCTACTGACATTGCACCTCAAAGCGACACTGAAGCTGCTTCTAGAACAAACCTTAATCATGTCGATTCCGATGTTTGCCTTACTGCCGATCAGGCAGCGGCGGTCAAACAGATTATGCGCGTGGCTCAGGGGCACCGTCATCGCCCACTAGTGATCAGCGCTGACAGGGGGCGTGGTAAAAGTGCTTCGTTGGGGATCGCCGCTGCGAAACTACTGCTGCAGCGGCCACGTATAATTCGGGTTACAGCGCCAGCGGTGAGTGCCATCGAACCCCTATTTGCAAGGGTGCTGGCGTTGCTACCGGGCAGCTGTCGACAAGCGCATCAGGTACTTTTTGAGCAGGGCCGGGTTGAATTTGTCGCTTTGGATTTGTTGCTGCAGCAAGTCGATCGCGGCGATACGGCTGCTAGCCAATGTGATCTATTACTTGTTGATGAGGCGGCGGCTATTCCTGCTGCTATGCTAGAGCGCTTGCTGCGGCATCATTCGCGGATTGTTTTTTCTACCACCGTCCATGGCTACGAAGGTACCGGACGTGGTTTTTTGATCCGCTTTCGTCAGGCGCTGGATAAGTACACGCCGAGCTGGCGTCGGTTTGAATTAACAACGCCGATTCGCTGGTCTGATGAGGATCCGCTAGAGCGCTGGATCTTCGATACCCTGCTGCTCGATGCCGAACCAGATTCGCAGCCCAGAACTGCTGTCGAGTTGTCCCAGACCCATTTCTGTCACTGGACATCGGAACAGCTGCTGGCGCATCCACAGCAACTGCGACAGCTCTTTGCGCTGCTGGTACAGGCGCATTACCGGACTCGGCCGAGCGATCTGCGTGACCTGCTGGATAATCCGCTATTGCACGTTTGGCTTTTACATTCGACCCCTAAATTCAACGCTACATCGCAACTACTTGGTGTAGTGCTCGTGTCTGTAGAAGGCGGCTTTGAACCGCCGCTGGCAGATCAGATTTGGCTGGGGCAGCGACGGCCGGTCGGGCATCTTCTGCCGCAAGTGCTCGCCGCACAGTCAGGGTGGCGGCAGGCGCCGCTGCTACACTTCTGGCGGGTGCTGCGTATCGCTGTACCCGAGTCACTTCGTCGCCAGGGCATCGGTAGGGAGATGATTCGGCGTCTCGGTGATCACGCGATTCAACAAGGCGAGGTTGATATTCTGGGTACTAGCTTCGGCGCCAGCGTCGATCTGCTGCCTTTCTGGCATTCTCTATCAATGCGCCCGTTGCGGTTGGGGATTACGCCCGATGCCAGCAGTGGCTGTGTATCGCTGCTATATGGATCTGGGTGCTCGGCGTCGGGCCAGGATTTTCTGGCGCTGGCCGGACAACGGTTTGCCCAGGATCTTCTTAGGCAGCTACAGGGGGTCAATGCAGACTTGGATCCGACCCTGGTTCGACAGCTGCTTCAGCAGTGCAGGGGGCTGCATCCTGAGCCGGTTGATCAGCAAGATCAGCATGACCTCTATACGCTGGTTTTCGGCCAGCGAGGGTGGCAGCAGGTCGAGCCAGCACTCTATCGTTGGACCCTGCAGCAGCTAGCAGGCCCTGATGTCTGTCTGGAGCCGTTGCTGGAACGGGTGTTGATCTATCGACTGATTCAGCGCCGTGATTGGGCAGAGATCTTGCCGTTGCTGCAATACACCGGTGTCCGCCAGGCTGAGCGCTGGTTACGTTCCAGGCTCAAGCCACTCTTTGCCCATCTACCCCTGACAATTGGTATCAGCGCTGAATGAGCTACGGCGACTGGGTTATTGTTAGTCGTCGGTTTTCAATGGTTATTGAACGCGTATCTGCGAGGTGTTGATGCTGTCCTTTGAATTGATCGGCCATCGTGGCTATCCGTCACGCTATCCAGAAAATACCCTGTTGGGCTTTGAGCAGGCGATCGACGCGGGTGCGCGTTATATCGAGGCCGATGTCCAGCTAAGTGCCGATGCAATCCCTTTCGTTTTTCATGATCGCGATCTGACGCGTCTCTGTGCTGTTCAGGGGACTATCCACCAGCTGCGTGCTGAGCAGCTGCTGCGATGTTCTCCCCATGCACCTGAGGCTTTTGCCAGCCGGTATAAGGGGATACCTATGTTGCGGCTCGATCAGCTGGTCAAGCTGTTGCAACGCCAGCCCCAAGTGACTCTTTTTTTAGAGTTGAAGCGGGGGATGCTGCAGACGCTTGCGCCTGCATTGGCGGTGGCAACAGTGATCGAGCTGATTGAGCCGGTACGCTCGCAGATAGTGCTGATCAGTTTTTCAATCAAACTGCTTGCGTGCGCTCAGCAACAGGGTTGGCAGCGGCTGGCGCCGGTGTTGACCCGCTGGAATCAGTTAGGCCATCGGTCGGTTCAGGCGCTTACTCCCGAGTGGCTTTTTCTCGATCAGCAGCAGATCCCCCAGGGTGTGAATTACACGGCAGCGAATCCGAAATTGGCGATCTACGAGGTGTCGGATATCAACATCGCTCAAGCCCTGTCGGAACGGGGTGTGCACTGGATTGAGACGGATTCGATCGGAGAGATGCTGACGTTAAAACGGTGTTTATTGAGTTGAATCGCCCGCGCTCCATTCACTTTGTATTCAAGTGCGAGCTATCCAGGTGACGCTTAAATATTGAGCAGATCCCGCGCGGCCGGCCGCCGCGAAAACGGCAGCGGGGGCCTTGGCTGCTCCGTAAGAACTGCTGGCAGTCCTGGCAGTTGCGTCTGGGTGGTGACGGCTTGATCTGTTTGGCAGGGATGTGAACGGACATGGCTCAGCTGGGTGCCATGTCCAGCAATCGATACAGCGCCTGCTGGTGCTGTTCAACCCAGGCCTGATCAAAGGGGCCCCAGCTATTCAGTCGGTAGAATCCGGCGTTATTGCGCACCCCATCCTGTACAAACTCCACCTCTAAACCCAATCCCGGTAGCGCCTTGATGATGTCTTGCAGGGTGCGTCTTGGCCACCCGGTCAGACGCATCAACTCGGGGACGCAGGGGCGTGGTTGGCTATAAATTAATTGAGCCACGATAAGCCGGCGGGCAAAGGTTGGGTTGAACTCCTCGAGGCTGCAAGTCTCGATGGCATCGGTGTTGAGAGGAGCGTGGGCGCTAGGCTGCATCAGTTTTTCTTATCCTCTTCGGCTGGAATCTGTTTTTCGTTTAACTTGGCTGCTCCGGTTGTACTATCAGTGGTTTGACCTTTGGCAGTAGTTTGATCTGGGGCAGTAGCTTGACCCTGGGCAGTAGTTTGATCTTGGGCAGCGGTTTGATATTGGGCATCATGACGGTCTTGATCGAATTGACCGCGAATATCAAAGTGTTTGTTGAGCCAGCGTAGGTAGTATTTCCAGATCACTAAAGCCGGTACAAGCCAGAGCATAATCGCCAGTAGATTCATGCTGCCTTTGTGGGTTTCGGGCCCGAGTTGTGCCATCCATTCCATCAGCTGCCAGTGGCGTAGCAGGTAAAACCAGCCCAGTAGTCCAGCGCAGCCTAGGGCCAGTAGAATGTAGTAGAGCGGCTTGTGCTGGGTGGTTTTCGGGTCGGTCGTCATAGGTTGATTGTCATCTGTTGATTGTCATCTGTTGATTGTCATAAGTTAACGGTCATCGGTAAAGGTGAATTCGTAAGCTCGCCAGAAAGGGTTCCAGATCGATACGGCTGTCGCTGCGGATTTGACGGCTGCGTTGCGCTTGCGCTATCAGGCTGGGGCTGTTGTGCTCGGGAAAAGGTTGCTCGGGATCATAACCGAACAGCAGCGGCAGCGACAGATTCATCGCCTGTCGCAGTGGCGCGGTTGGGTAGCTCAGATTGGCGCGCATTAAGGGCGCCTGCTGCTGGATCTGCGCAAGCGAGGTGCCTGGACTCAACCGTTGGAGCCTGTCGAGTTGAAGCTGTACATGCGGCTTATCGATGCCCAGGCGGAGCAGCATCTGCTGTGCTTGATCTAGAGTGATCCGTTTGATGCTACGGCCGCTGGTATACCAGTTGAAGCCCACCCGCTCGGGTTGTCTTGGGACTGCGGGGATCAGCCGGTAGCATTGTTTTAGGTGTAACCTGGCCAGCCCCTTGTGCTCCAAGGCCTCTCGTAATGCGTTCGGGCGCTGGTTGAGCGGCTCTAGGAGATCGTCGGGGGTTTTTTTTTGATCCGTTTGTTGTTCTTTTTTAAGTACCGCCAGCGACTGGCGAAAAGCGCTCTTGGCAAGGTTTGCGTCAGCCGCCGCTGCGAGCAGCGCTGGATCTGAGGCAATCAGCCCATGACAGCTGCGGGTGCGCCGACCATCACCCTGATCGGCGTGCCAGAGGTCACAATACAGATCGATCGCTTTTTGGCGCGGGTCAAGATTGGCCGCTTGTTCCTGGTCGGTAAGCGGCACCCAGAGCGGCAGGGTAGAACTGCGCAACGCTGTAGCCAGCGACGTCAGGGCTGAGGTCATCGCTTCAAAAGTCATCACCAGCTGCGCATCGGCAGTCAGAGGCGCAGTCAAAGGGTTTGCTCGTCTTCTGGCTGTTGCTGGCTGAGTCGCTGGCTGCGCCGCTGCTGCGCCTGATGGCTGAGGATATGGCGCGCGATCAGATCACGGGACGACTCTGCCAGATTGACAAATTGCAGTCCGAGCTGGCTGTTCGGGCCCTCTTTGGGCAGTAAATAGATTACTTTGGCCAGGGTTTGCAGCGCATATCCCTCGGGGAATAGTCTGATTCTTAGGGCGCAGAGGCTATCGATTGCTAAGGGTTGTTGGGTCGAGACCGCTAGCCCTCCTTCGCTGATCGATAGGGGTTGCAGGGATTGGTTTGAGTCCTCTTTGTCTGTTTGCCGCGCCAGCCGGTCAATTTTACCATTCAGCAGCTGCAGCGCAGCGGCCAGTACGCTGCTAGTTTCGGAAAGCTTAAACAGTTGTTGCTGCAGCTCCTGATCAACATGCTGTAGATCGTTCAGCAGCTCAAATTGTGACGAGTAGGGGAATAGGCTGTTGAGAACGGCCTCGTCGTCTGTCGCGATGCCCTCAGATACAGGTACCAGCTCGATCAGGGCGTTATCTACAATACGAAAACTCAGGCGGCGCTCAGGGTCTGGTGTTAATGGCATAGAGGTCAGTGGCATAGGGATGAATAAGGCGGTGGTTGCTCAGGTTGGTTGGAGATCTAGATAATATACCAGAAAAATCATGCGATGCCGTCGTACGGGCTAGGTGGGCTGGAACGGTTATGGTTTAATGCGGCCCATGTTTAGACCTCTCTCTTTATACATCGGCTGGCGTTATACCGGCGCTAAACGCCGCAATAACTTCATCTCATTCATCTCGTTGGTGTCGACACTCGGGTTAACCCTGGGCGTTGCCGTGTTGATTTTGGTGCTGTCGGTAATGAACGGCTTTGATCGCGAATTGCGTCAGCGAATCCTCGGCATGGTGCCGCACGCGACCCTGTCGGGTTATCAACAGGAGCTGCGAGACTGGCCTGCGCTGATTGATCGGATCAGCAAGTACCCCAAGGTGGAAGGCGCTGCACCCTATATAGAAGCTCAGGGGATGCTGACCAACCGTGGTCAGGTTCAGGGTACCCTGGTTTATGGTATCGACCCGGTCTATGAACAGCGGGTCTCTATCATTGGCAATCATATGCAGCAGGGGCGTATCGAGGCACTAAAGCCTGGTGAGTTTGGCATCGTGCTGGGGGATATACTGTCGCGGATGCTGGGTGCCAGAGTGGGTGACAAGGTCACCCTGGTGTTGCCCGAGGCATCGATATCGGTTGCGGGTGTGTTTCCACGGCTGAAGCGATTTACTGTCGTCGGTGTGTTCAAAGTAGGCGCCGAGTTGGATGCGTCTATGGCCTATATCCATCTGCAGGATGCGGCCAAGATCAAGCGTATCGATAATGATGCCGTTGAGGGCATCCGACTTAAACTCGACAACCTCTTTGATGCGCCAGCCGAAGTCCGCCGTATCGCGGTGGCGGAGGGAGGGAAGCTGCGTGCCAGTGATTGGACCCGTACTCACGGCAACCTGTTTCAAGCAATTCAGTTAGAAAAAAAGATGATCGGCTTGCTGCTGTTTATTATCATCGCGGTGGCTGCATTCAACATCGTCTCGACCCTGATTATGGTCGTCACTGACAAGCGTTCTGATATCGCTATCCTCCGCACCATGGGCGTCTCTTCGGCAACAATTATGCGCATCTTTATTATTCAGGGCGGGGTGATCGGCAGCTTTGGTACCCTGGTGGGGACCGCCTTGGGCATCCTGTTATCGCTAACGGTAACAGACCTGATCGCCTGGATGGAGCAGCTGTTTAACTTTCAAATCCTCAGTGCCGAAGTCTACTTTATCAGTTACCTCCCCTCGGAACTGCGTTGGGACGATGTCATCGTTATCTGCGCCAGCTCGCTGGCGATTAGCTTGCTGGCGACTATTTATCCGGCTTATCGCGCGGCTCAGACTAAACCTGCGGAGGCGCTGCGGTATGAGTAGTATTACGCCTCAGTCGGTACTGAGCTGTCGCAACATCAGCAAGTTCTATGATGAAGCCGGTAGCCGCTTGGTGGTGTTGGACGACCTCCAGTTTCAAGTTCAAGTGGGCGAGCGGGTGGCGATCATCGGCAGCTCAGGTTCAGGTAAAAGTACACTGCTTAATATTCTCAGCGGCCTGGACGACCCCAGTGTCGGCGAAGTCCAGCTGCTTCAGCAATCCTTAACCGGGCTTAATGAAAACCGGCGTGCTGCCTTGCGCAACCGCGCGCTGGGATTCGTTTATCAGTTCCATCACCTGCTGGCTGAGTTTAGCGCGCTGGAAAATGTGGCTATGCCGTTGTTGATCAATAACACCCCGCTGGATCAGGTGGAGTCGCGTGCCAGAACGATTCTTCAACGAGTAGGGCTGGGCGCAAGACTTCAGCATAAACCGGCCCAGTTAAGTGGTGGTGAGCGGCAACGGGTCGCAATTGCCCGTGCGTTGGTTGGCGAACCGGCAACGGTATTGATGGATGAGCCGACAGGCAACCTGGATCGCAATACCGCAGAGGAGATTCAATCGCTGATGCTGGAGTTGAATCGTTCGCTCGATATTGCTTTTGTGGTGGTTACACATGATGCGGAGTTAGCTTCGCAGATGGACCGGATGCTGAAACTCGATGGCGGCCAGCTACACCCGATCTCGTAGCCTATGCCCTGAACAACGGCCTAGCAGCAGCGCCTGATAATGTCTTAGATAGTTCCTTAGATAGTTCCTTAGATAGTTCCTTAGAAAGTGCTCCAGCTACTCTTTAGGCTTTTTCTTCTGGAGCCGATTCTGCTTTCGCTGCCGCCAGCTTTTTCCGACATGCCACGCCCATAGGAGGCGCACGCTGAAGAAACTAAGCACTGAAAAAAACAAACCACAAACCAGAGAGCCGAACAGTAGCGGCCACCAGATGTGAGACAACTCACCGCTGATCCATTCAAATGTCATGGTGAACTCTTGCTCATGATCAGGCAGATTTAACAGCCAGGCACCGACCTTAAACGTAAAATAAAAAATTGGCGGCATCGTTAGCGGGTTGGTAATCCATACCAATCCAACCGATATCGGTAGGTTGCTATGAATCAATATAGCTAATACGGCTGCGACCAGCATCTGCATCGGAATCGGCAAAAAAGCGCAAAAAATACCAACCAGAAACGCCAAGGATACTGAATTACGATTAAGGTGCCAGAGATTGGGGTTGTGCAACGCGCTGCCCAGCCGACTCAGGCTAGGATGTGCCTTTATCTTGGCTTCGTTGGGTAAGAATCGCTTAATAAATCTGCGTGGCATTAAGACAGGGATCCAGCGAACGGGTGATAAGCTAAACTGCTGATTGATTATGCCTTCTATCACTTTGTAAGCCAACTGGAGTTCATGGATGATCCGGTTTTGTTTGGCTTTGGTCAGCGTTTCTTTTTGGCCTGGCCTGCCCGCGCCAGTGTGGATGCTATCCATACCGCTACTGGTTTTTCTCTGTAGCAGCAAGCGACGCCTCAGATCGGTACTGCCCATCATCTTTGGGTTGGCGTGGGGGATGGGCTACGGCTACTGGATTCAGGTGCACCAACTTCCAGCAAGCTGGCAGGCTGTTGATCTGCTCGCTACCGGTACCGTGGTTGGGCTGCCTGAACTACAGGATGATCGCTGTCGGTTCGATTTGGCATTAGAGCAGCTGACTCATGCCACTGCTGCAAAGCGTCCTGCAACACTACCTCGTACCCTGCGCTTGACCTGGTATCGATGTGAAAGTCTGCCGCAGCCGGCGCAGAGATTGCAGCTCACTGTGCGACTTAAGCGGCCGCAGGGCTTTGTTAATTCTGGCGGGTTTGATTACCCGTTATACCTGCTTAGTCAGGGCATCGATGCCAGCGGCTATGTCCGTGCTAGTCGCGCAATCAGTCCGCCGCAGCGGTTGGAAGATGCGGCCATCATTGGACGTATAGATCGCTGGCGACTGGGAGCGCTTGAGCGGCTACAGCAACAACAGCTATCGAATCAGGGACAGGCGTTGTTAGGTGCTTTGCTGCTCGGTGATAAGCGCGGTCTAGACACGATAATCTGGAAAACCCTGCGTGATACGGGCACGGCGCATCTTTTTGTAATCAGTGGTTTGCATATCGGCATGCTGGCCAGTCTCTGTTTTGGCGCTGTTTACGCGCTTGCACGTCTACACCCCCAATGGCGCTGCCGCTACCGTATTGCTGCTGCGGCATTGAGCGCTATCGGGGTATCGGGTGGTTATGCGCTGCTTTCCGGATGGGGGGTTCCCAGTCAACGCGCTTGGGTGATGGTCTGTGCGGTGATGCTCAGTCTGATTGGGTTTCGTGCGATGACCCCTAGCCAGCGTTTGTGGCTGGCAGCGACAGCGGTGTTATTGCTCGATCCGCTTGCCTTCAGGCAACCCGGATTCTGGCTCTCCTTTGCTGCCTGTGCGGTATTGATCTATGCTTTTTCAGGTCACCTGGGACGGGTGAGTGTTATACGCCAGTTACTCTGGGCGCAGATCGCTATTTTAGTCGGTTTGACCCCTTGGCTGCTGTACCTGTTTCAGCAATGGCCACCGCTGTCACCCTTGATTAACCTGCTTGCGATACCCCTTGTTAGCCTGTTCTTACCTGCCGCCTTGATTGGATTAGTGCTGCTGATGGTATGGCCCAGTGTGGGTGAGCCTATGATGTGGGTCTTGGCTCAGCTATTGGATTGGGGATGGCAGGGGCTTGGCTGGACCCAACAGTTACTGTCTCCGCTGCCCACGACAGGCCCGGTAACTTTATGGGCGGTCATATTGGCGCTGATAGGATCAATGCTGCTGCTGTTACCACGCGCCGCCGCAGGACGCTGGTTAGGATTGCTGCTATGGCTACCCATACTGTCTCCGCTGCAAACCACCCCTGATAAAGGGGGATTTCAAGTCACTCTGCTGGACGTTGGCCAGGGGCTTTCGGTGTTGGTTGAGACAGAGCGGCACCGACTCCTCTATGACGCAGGTCCGAGATACCGGTCTGGATTCAGTGCGGCAGAGGCCGCCATCATCCCATACCTGTCTCGTCAGGGGATTAGACGTTTGGATCTGTTGTTGATCAGTCATGCTGACATCGATCATTCGGGCGGTCAGCTGGTGCTGGAATCCGCGTTGCAGCGAGGGCAAACACTGAGCAGTAGCGATAAAATTCAAGCGGATGTGCTTTGCAGGGCAGGGCAAAGCTGGGTTTGGGACGTGGTTGAATTTCGAATTTTGCACCCGGATAGGGTTCAGGGCGTCAGTGAGAACAACCGCTCCTGTGTTCTGCAGATCGATAACGGGCACCACCGGGTGTTGCTGACAGGGGACATTGAAGTGGAGGTCGAGCGGATGCTGGTTAATCGTTATTCAGAATCATTACAATCAACCACCCTGGTTGCCGCGCATCACGGCAGTCGCAGTTCCACCAGTGAACGTTTTCTTGAGAAGGTGAATCCGCAACAAGTATTAATTAGCAGTGGTTGGCTTAACCGCTTTGGCCACCCCCATCCAGACGTTGTAGAAAGAGTGTTGAGACGAGAGATGAAACTGCTCAATACTGCATCGGCGGGTGCGATTAAACTTCGGATAAGCGCAACTGGCGACTCTCGATTCTCAACCGCAGCTGAGGATCTTTGGGGTTACTGGCACCGCCTAAAGCAGCACCAGTAGATTCAATGCCGATCGGTTCATTTTTCAATCAATTTGCTAATAATCAGAGCCGATGTCGGTACTGGACAGGCCATTATCTTCCATGATTTCTCGGAGAAGCTTTAACCCCTCGACCTGTATCTGTCGCACCCGTTCACGCGTTAGCCCAACTTCTTTGCCGACTTCTTCAAGGGTTCCCATATCGTAGCCACCTAGGCCGAAACGTCGCTGTAACACCTCCTGGTGTTTACTCGGCAGTTGGGTTAACCAATCATCAAGACGACCTATCAGATTGGTTTTTTGAATCCAGTCTTCTGGGTTTACGGTCTGAGGATCGGTTAGAAATTCTTGCAACGTGGTATTTTTTTCTGCACCGACCAACAGGTCAATCGATGTGGTCGATTGTTTAAACCCCATCACCGCTTTGACTTTGGCAGCGGGTTTGTCGGCCCATTCGGCGATCTCTTCAACAGAGGGGTCGTGGGTCAGGCTCTGGGCGAGTTGCCGTTCCGCTTTGAGACAGCTGTTAAGTTCTTTAATCACATGCACCGGAAGTCGAATCGTACGGGCTTGATTCATGATACCGCGCTCAACATTTTGCCGGATCCACCAAGTGGCATAGGTCGAAAAGCGAAAACCTTTCTCGGGATCAAATTTTTCAACAGCCCGGATCAAGCCAAGATTACCCTCTTCAACAAGATCTAGCAGAGACAGACCGCGATGCTGGTAACGTCGTGCAATCTTAACCACCAAACGCAGATTGCTTTCGATCATACGGCGCTTTGCGGTCATATCACCCTGGCGAAAACGGCGGGTAAGATCGACCTCCTCCTCAGCGGTAAGCAGCTTTGCGATACCGATCTCATTCAGGTACATCTGGGTTGCATCCAGGTTGCCGGCGCTCGGCTTACTCCAGTCTGTTCCGGCCCGCTTACCTTTAAGAGGCATCGGCATTCCATCAAAACACTCAATATTATCTGCTCTAATCGCTTCAACTACAGCCATGGTGCACCTTTATATTTATTCTTATACAAAAAGTAAGTGTTTGTAATCAAAATAGAAAGAACGATTCTGATCAGGTAATCCTAGCTATAGATCTGGATAAGGCAATGTTGTTTTTGAAAATAATTCAACTTTTATGATGATAAGAGGATTTATATTTAACTCCATAGATTAGGGTTTGTGGCTGATAGGTAGAATGGCCGGGTGGATCTAATTGCGCGCCAGGTTTGGCGATATCGTTCACCTAAGATCTGGCGATCTCCTGCCTAGATATCAGCTAGGCTAGGATGCTAAACGGGTAGCTAAAATGCACGATGGTTTGTTAAAAACAAACCCTAAGATCACTTCAGATTAACCCGGTTGGGGTGTTAATCTGATCCGCGGGCTAAAACAATGCAATTGCTACGAGCGATTCTCAGCAGCGAAGTTCTTGCGGTACCTAGGGCGCATTGTTTTTGATAGTTCAGGCTTCATTAGTCTGGATGATTTGTTTGGAGTCGCATCGTGGCTAAAGGGTTACACCAACATCAACTGCGGCACCAGGGACTGAATCGATTTGGCAAAGAGCTGACTCGCCGTGCCGGTTCCTGCTGTGAACTGTGTGAAATTAGCGGGGTTAAACTCAGTATTTATGAGGTGCCTCCCGTACCGGCAGAACCCGATTATGGGCACTGTGTTTTTCTTTGTGAGCAATGCATAGAACAATTGGAGCATCCAAAGCGACGCAACTCTGATTATTGGCACTTTCTGTCTAAAAGAGTTTGGCACGAGGTTCCTGCGATTCAGGTGCTGGCGGTGTGGATGTGTCGCCAACTCGCTGATGATAAAGTCCCCTGGGCGTCAGAACTGTTGGAACAACTCTACTTGCCGGCTGAAATTGACGACTGGTTGCTGCAGCTGGAACAGCTACGCTGAGGAGCCGCTTTAATGCTATCTATTTCTAAACTTTTGGCGAAACAGTTTTGGATTTTTGATCTGGACGGCACCCTAACGCTACCTCTGCATGATTTTGCAGCGATGCGACTTGAGCTTGGCGTAGCCGAAGGCGTTGGGATCCTGGAACATCTGCAGCAGCAGCCCGAACCCTTACGCAGCGACTTACACCGACGGCTGAAGGCGATTGAATTTGAAGTTGCTGCGCGTGCTGAGCCCATGCCGCTGGCTGCGGAGTTGATCCGTGCCTTACTGGAACAGGGGGTTGAGCTGGCGATCTTGACCCGCAACCGACGAGACTGTGTTGATATCGTATTGGAGCGGCTCGATCTATTGCAGTGTTTTATACCGAATCAGATTATCGCCTGCGGTTGTGCCGAACCCAAACCATCTCCCGCGGGTATCGATCTGCTAATCAGTCGCTGGGGCTGCGATCTTGCTGCCTGTGTCATGGTGGGGGATTATCTGTATGACCTTCAAGCTGGGCGCGCTGCTGGCATCAGCACGGTGCATTTCAACCCTGCCGGATCGCAGCGGTGGCCCGAGCAAACCGACCTGGAGCTCCGCAGCTTTTTACCGCTGCTTACTGCACTGCGCGCTTGATCGAAAATCCACGCTGCTGGAGTAGCGCTTGAATTCCTTTATCTGAACCAAAATGCGCGGCGCCGACAGCGAAGAACAGTTGCTGGTTAGGATATTGGTTCAGCTGCTGGCTAATCTGCTCACTCATGTATCTATTTCGCTCGGTGATCAGCAGGCGTTGGATTTTTCGCTGCAGCCGGTCACTGACCGGCAGTTGTTGATCTAATAACGCATTGAGCTGATCGGGATCGCCACTGCGGTAAGCCGCATAGGTTTGATCCATCCCTGACGCCGCTGTTTCCAGACTCTGCTCCATCGCCTGTAGTACCGCATCCAATAGTTGCATCTGTTCACGCCAGCTAAGGCTGTCAAATACTCGAGTCTGTTGTCGCGGTGTTTCTAGAGCGCCGGTGGCTTTGCCCTGAGCTATGGCTTGCGCGTACAGTTGCTGGTCCATTGCCGGGTAGCGACCATAGCGCAGCTGGTCTTCGAGAAGCGATAGACTGATGGCCAGCGCCCAGGGTTTGAGCCGATCAAACAGGGATAAGGAGAGGTTTTCGGCGGTTGCTGCTAACAGTTTATTGATCCGTGTGATTTGATGCTTAGACAGCAGATGACTGAGTTGCTGACCCTCAGGGAGCTGCAGCAGTTCTCGGGTTGTGGCGATTGTGTGCTGATCGAGCTCGAGCTCGCCGTAGTAGCGGTCAGAGTGGCTAAAAGCCAGTTTGACCTTTTCAGGGAGCTGATTAAGCTCCGGGTGGCCGCTGTGGATGGTGCCAAATAGGTAGCTGGGTGTGGCGCCGTTTTCGATCACCCACAAATAGGGGCGGGTTGCATCGGCATGACTGAAAGAGGCATTGGCAAACAGATAAAGCAGACATAGAGGCAGCCACAGCGAAAGCGACTGAAAAAGTTTAAGAGGGCGAGGATTGGCGTAGCGGGTATGCATAATGAGATTCGCGGCTAGGGTTATTTGAAACGTCGTTGCAGTCCGGCATCGGCAATGATGCGGGTGGCGACCTCTTCAATCGATAACTGGCTCACGTCCAGGGTCGTTATTCGATTGAGTTGAAACATCGCGTAGGCATCGGCGACCTCGCGATGACATTGTCGCAATGAAGCGTAGTCAGTATCAGGGCGTCGCTGCTGGCGAATGGCGGCGAGCAGGTCTGCATCAATCGTTAGTCCAAAGAGTTTATGCCGATACTGCTGGAGAATTTTGGGGAGCTGGGTTTCATCAAGGTCATCGGCGGTCAGTGGGTAGTTCGCAGCGCGGATGCCAAATTGCAGTGCTAGATAGAGGCTGGTGGGTGTTTTTCCCGTTCTGGAGACGCCGGTTAGGATAATATCTGCGCGATCATAATCACGCTGGCGCCCGCCATCATCGTTTTCCAGAGTGAACTTGACCGCATCTTCACGAAACCTATACATCTCCTCTTTATCCAGTGCGCGTGATGTCCCTGCACTGTTGCAGGGTGTTTGCCCCAGCTCTTGCGCCAGTGCGGGTAATAGGGCACCAAAGACATCCACTTGATAGCCTTTGCAGTTCTGGAGCCGTTGGCGTACCTGCGGGTCAGCGATGGTATAAAGTACCAACGGCAACTGCGCATCGATAGCCACCTGGGCGTCTACCTGACTCACCACCTGATCTGCTTTGGCGACTGTGTCGATGTAGGGCAGGGTAATACGATCAAACTGGACTAGATTGAATTGGGACAGCAGGCTGCGGCCCAAGCCAACGGCGGTGATGCCGGTTCCATCAGAGATATAAAAAACGGTGCGTCTATCCATAAGTCAAAGCTTATCCCTGGTTCCAGCCGCTATGGTATCGACCTATAATACGGATTTTTGCAGACTGAGGCTCGTTTCGACGTGAATCACTACATTCTTCGATTTGACCAGATCGATGCGCAGGATTATTCACGCGTCGGGGGCAAACATGCTCCGTTGGGGGCGTTGATAACCCATCTGGCCGGACAGGGGGTGCGGGTTCCTGCGGGTTTTGCGACCAGCGCCCAGGCTTACAGCGACTTTCTTGCCAGCAATGAGCTGCAACAGCGGATTATGCAACGACTCAAGGGGCTTGATGTTGAGGACATAACGGCGCTGGCGGAGGCGGGTAGCCAGATTCGCTCCTGGATTCTCCAGGCCCCCTTGCAACCGCAACTGATTGCTCAGGTGGGCGCCGCCTGGACAGCTCTCGGCGGGGAATCGGTTCCTGTCGCGGTGCGCGCCTCGGCAATCGCAGCAGGGTTGCCGGATGCCTCCTTTTCAGGGCAGCAGGAAAGCTATCTTAATATCCGTGGTTTGGCTGCCGTCTTAGTCTCGATTAAACAGGTCTACGCGTCGCTGTTTAATGATCGAGCGATCGCGTATCGGGTACACCGTTCCATCCCTCATCAGGAGGTGATGCTCTCGGTGGGGATTCAGCGCATGGCCCGCAGTGAAAGCGGTGCTAGTGGGGTGCTGGATAGTCTCGACACTGAATCAGGCTTCCAGGGCGTTTTTTATATCTGTTCGGTATTTGGATTGGGTGAGCCGGTGATTCTGGGTCAAGTCAGTCCCGACGAGTTTTACGTCAGCAAGCAGCTTTTGGCGAACACCCGCCCCGCGATTATCAGCCGTAATCTGGGCAGCAAGTCGATCAAGATGGTTTATGCCACCGATGCCGATGCGGAGCGGGCGGTGACGACGATAAAAACTGCCCCTGAGCAGCGTTGTCGGTTTAGTCTCAGCGATGCTCAGGTGCTGGAGTTGGCGCGTATAGGTTCGCTTGTCGAAGCCCATTTTGGTCAGCCGATGAAGATTGAATGGGCACTCGATGGCGACGACGGGCAGCTGTATGTGGTTCAGGCTCACGGGATCGACTCGGTTAAAAACAGCACCCAGATGATTGAACGTTATCTGATCAAAGAGAGTGGCCGGGTGTTGCTTGAGGGGCGCAGCGTGGGCCAAAGGATCGGTAGTGGTACGGTCCGTATCGTTACTCATCATGAGGATCTAGCGCGAATCGAGGAGGGTGATATCCTGGTTACCGACATGACCGCACCTGAGTGGGAACCGGTTCTGCGACGCTTATCCGGAATTATTACCAACCGCGGTGGACGAACCTGCCATGCCGCCATTATGGCGCGTGAATTGGGAATTCCGGCGATCGTCGGTTGTGGTGATGCAACCGACTTATTACAGGACGGCCAGCTGGTTACCATCTCCTGTGCCGAGGGTGACAGCGGCCTCTGCTACCAGGGTCAGCTGGATTTTGAACACCATAGCTCGCGTATTGATGCCATGCCGCCGCTGCCGTTCAAGATGATGCTCAATGTGGCCAATCCCAACCGGGTATTTAGCTTCGCCAGTCTGCCCAATGAGGGGATAGGCTTGGCCCGGCTGGAATTTATTATCACCCGGATGATCGGCGTTCATCCCAAGGCGTTGCTGCATTTTGAAGACCAGCCCGCCGAGATTCGTCGTAGCATCGAACTCCGCAGTGCTGGCTACGCCTCTGCGCAAACGTTCTTTGTTGAAAAACTGGTTGAGGGGATCGCAACCCTGGCTGTGGCCTGCGCGAATAAACCGGTGATTGTGCGGTTATCAGATTTTAAATCCAATGAGTACCGCAACCTGATCGGTGGACGCCAATACGAGCTGACTGAAGAGAACCCGATGCTCGGCTTTCGCGGTGCATCCAGGTATATCTCAGATTCATTCCGCGAGTGCTTTGAATTGGAGTGCCGGGCGATCCGCAAGGTCCGAGAAGAGATGGGGCTGGTCAACGTTGAGATCATGGTGCCCTTCGTCCGCACCCTAGGCGAAGCTCGCCAGGTGGTAGAGCTGTTACGTGCGAACGGGCTGGAGCGAGGGGTTCAGGGACTACGAATTATCATGATGTGTGAACTGCCGGCAAACGCTTTGTTGGCCGAGCAGTTTTTGCACTATTTTGACGGCTTTTCGATCGGCTCCAATGATCTTACCCAGCTTACCCTGGGATTGGATCGTGATTCAGGCGTGGTTGCTCACCTCTTCGACGAACGCAACGACGCTGTTAAGGCGCTGTTGAAAATGGCTATAGATGCTTGTCGGCGGGCGAATAAATATGTCGGTATCTGCGGCCAGGCGCCCTCGGACTACCCGGATATGGCGCAGTGGCTGATGGAGCAGGGCATCGATAGCATCAGTCTTAATCCGGATTCGGTCCTGGATACCTGGTTTTATCTGTCTCAGTCGTTGTCCCAGCGATCAACTTGATGGTTCGAGATCAACGTCTAAATCGGCTCTGTCGATCCATTCAATAAATTGATCGGCGGCTATGGGGGGGCTGAAAAGGAATCCTTGCCCCATAGAACACTGGTGTAAGAGTAAGAAGTCGAGCTGCTCCTGGGTTTCTATCCCCTCGGCAATTACATTCAGCCCGAGCCCACGGGCCATCAGGATGATTGCTTTGACGATGGTGGCATCTTCGCGGTCGACAGTGATCTCGCCAACAAAGCCCCGATCAATTTTCAAACTGTTGAGCGGAAACTGCTTGAGATATCGCAGGTTTGAATAACCGGTACCGAAATCATCGATACTGATCTCAACCCCAAGGCTGCGCAGTTGGGTCAGAACCTTAACCGCAGCAGAGCCGTCCTCTACCACCATGCTTTCGGTGATCTCCAGTTCCAGCGCGCTGGGTTTGAGCCCGCTTTGTTGCAGGGTAAGACTGATGTCATCAACCAGGCCCTCTTTTTTGAACTGACGCGCCGAGAGGTTGACCGCAACCCGCAGATGCGACCAGCCCTGCTGATGCCAGACCTCTGTCTGCCGGCAGGCTTCTTCAAGCACCCATTGTCCAAGGGGGATACTCAGACCGCACTCCTCGGCCACCGGGATAAATGCCAGCGGTGAAATGATCCCCTTTTCAGGGTGCACCCAGCGCACCAAAGCTTCCATACCCACTACACGGCGACTGTTCAGTTCTAATTTGGGTTGGTAGTAGAGTACAAACTGGTTCTTTTCCAGCGCCTCTCTGAGTTCATTTTCAAGCAAAAGCCGTGAAGACGCCTGCTGATGCAGGATATCGGTAAAATAGTGAAAGGCGTTGCGGCCTTGTGCTTTAGCCTGATACATCGCCATGTCGGCATGTTGAATCAGCGTCTCTGAATTATCACCATCATCCGGGTAGAGCGCTATGCCGATACTGGCGCTGACGTGCAGTTGCTGTCCAGCCAGATTAATAGGCTGGTTGATTCGTGCAAGAATCCGTTTCACCAGCTGCGTGGTGTGGCCGATATGGGCAGACTCAGAGATGATAACGGTGAACTCATCGCCACCCAGGCGGGTCACTGTATCGTTCTCGCGAACCTCGCTGCTAAGACGCTCGGCGATTATTTTGAGCAGGGCATCACCGACACTATGGCCGAATGAGTCGTTGACATATTTAAACCGATCAAGATCTAGAAACAGCAGCGCTAATTGATGTTTGTGCCGACGGGCTGCCGCCAGTTCATGCTGTAACCGATCATGAAACAGGGCGCGATTGGGCAGACCGGTCAGCGGATCGTAATAGGCGATGCGCTCGAGCTCTTTCTCGACTTGTTTGATATTGCTGATATCTGAAAAGACACCTATATACTGCCTTTGTTCGTCCTCCAGTTCACCGACACGATTGATCGAGACCCAGGCCGGAAATAGCGAGCCATCTTTTTTCCGGTTCCAGATCTCGCCACGCCAATGGCCATCCCTATTAAGCTGTTGCCAAAGCTCGATATAGAATCCAGCGTCGTGATGGTCTGAGCGATAGAGTCTGGGGGTATTTCCCAGTGCTTCGTTACGACTGTATCCCGTGATACGGCTGAAGGCCGCGTTAGTCTCGATTATTTTGGCTTCAGCGTTGGTTATAATGACGGCGTCGCTGGTGTGGTCGATAACCAGTTTCGACAATCGCAGTTGATTCAGCAACTGACTGCGCTCGGTGATATCTTGAAATACCGTTAACAACCGAATACCGTCCGGGGTCTGAAGTTCGGAGCGAAAACAGAGCCACTGCTTTTCGTCTCCTAGACCATCCTGGATTTGAGCATTCTGACCATGGTCGATCTGTGCTCGATGCAGTAGCGCAAGAATCGATTCTGGTAGTTGAGACTCAGGTGGCTTGGATAGTTCGTCGAGCTGCGGATCGGCTATGCCAGCCATCTGGCGCAGAGAGCGGTTGATATTTAGGACGTTGCCGTTGGCAGGGTCTGTGATTGCTGTTCCTAGTGGGGACTCTTCAAAGGCGTTGAAAAAAGTGGCTTGGTTTAAGCGTTCATGGGCTAGTTGGCGTCTACGCAGGTGGCTGGCATAGAGCATGATCAGCCCCAAGGTCAGAAAAATTAAGCGGATGTACCAGGAGTAGGGTGATTGAGTGTCCCAGCCTTGTTGGGGGCGCGCGGCCATCTGCCAGGAGCCATAAGGCAGGTTGACTCGGAGTAATGTTGATGGGGTGTTGAACAGATTCGGATTTCCGAAAAAAACCTCGCCTTCGGGCCCCTTGCTGTCCTTACCGCGGATAGCAATGTCCAGACCCAGAGGGCGACTGGAGATTCCCGTTTGGTCAAATAGTTTATTACTGTCTAGCACCGAGGAGATCATCCCCCAAAATTGACGCTGCCCCGATTTATCGTCATAAAAAACAGGTAAGCGCGCAATCAGTCCAACGCCGCCTTGGGCTAGATTCAGTGGCCCCGCGACGACGATAGTATTCAGATCTCTGGCCTGCAAGGCAGCTGCGCGCTGCTGCGGGTTGTTGGTGTAATCGAGCCCGAGGGCCGCCTGATTACCCTCGAGCGGGTAGATATAGCGAACAACAAGATCCGGTGCCGCAGCGATGTTACGCAGCTGGTGTTTGTTCTCCATCAGTTTGGCGGCCAGCGTATTAAATTCTGTAGGGGTGATATCGGGGTTGATTGAGATATAGGCCGAGACGCCGTTAAGCAGATGCAAGTTAGCATTGAGAGACCCCTCCAGCTGCGCCCTGAGCAAGCCGAGTTTTTCGACAACAGCGATACGCTGGTTTTGGATATGACGGCTGGCAAACAATTGCTCCAAAACAGTGTCGAACAGCAGCACGCTGAGGACAATAATCAGGCTTGAGATAAAACGCATGCGTAATTCTCGATAGGCTTTTATATCAATTTACTATAGAGGAAGAACGGTATTCGATGCGTGATTATCTGTTTAATGTCTAATTTGGTTCAGTTTTCGGGTGGATCTGGTTTGTTCAAAACGGTGATTCTAGGCGGAAAACAGATTTAGCAGACAGTACTATCAGTACTCTCAGCTGGTTAAGCAATGCATTAATCAATCAAAGCTTTAGTTCAGTTAAAGGCGTACTGCAATAACGTTAGGCGTCAATTAAATTAGAGGAGTTTCGAAGTGCAGGATCTACTTCCCGATCTGTGTGATCAGTTTCCCGACCTGGTACAGGTCGTCGAACCTATGTTTGGCAATTTTGGTGGGCGAGAAGTTTTTTTCGGTGAAATCGTCACCCTTAAGGCGTTTGAAGATAATTCCCTGGTCCGCGAACAGGTGGCACTACCCGGCAAGGGTAAAGTGTTGGTGATCGACGGTGGCGGCTCAATGCGTCGGGCGATGCTGGGCGATATGCTTGCGGAACAGGCCGCCAAGAATGGTTGGGAAGGGATGTTGATCAATGGCTGCATCCGTGACGTTAACGCCATCGGTGAAACCGATCTGGGGGTTGCTGCGCTGGGGACTCATCCGATGAAGACCGATAAACGTGGTCTGGGTGATCTGAATGTCGCTGTGACCTTTGGTGGCGTTACCTTTCGCCCCGGTCACTATTTATATGCCGATAACAACGGGGTGTTGATCTCGCCACAGCCATTGGCACTGGATCCTGGCTAAGCGTCCCTATAGTTCCTCCATAACGGGGCATAACAACGCTAAAACCTCAGCTGATGATAGACTGCGTTCGCACTCTTTATCAGCGGCTGTTGTTCCAATTTAACCTCAACCGGGAGGAGTACTTGGGGGTAAAAAAGCTAAGAGACACGCGCGGGGAGGACGGGTGTCTGTTGCAGATCCAGACGTACCAAGCCAGGTTACGGTATTTCCTGCGGATGAAAAACCAGTCCGAGATGCCACCTGACCTTCTGATCTGACTGCCTTCTGGTCTAGTTAGCGTTGCGGCTTTTTCGCCGGACGGTAATGGTCCACCTGGATGGCCGCATCCACCGCCTGGAGAGTCTCCAGGTAGTGATCTTTTTCAGCTTCGCTCATCACCCCGGCAACCACTGCTTGCAGCAATAATTCAGGGGTAATTTCTTCACCGGGAAGCTTACCCTCACGTTGTGCCTGACTGAGGCGCTTCTCGGTATCTTGGTTAGCCAGTACCAGCAGAAATGCACTCTCGACCCGACCCACAGGATCGGCCGGGTCCTTGCTGTAATAAACCCCCTCAATCAATCGCTGCCGCGTCGGGGAATCAGCCAACAGTGACTGGGCTACCTGTTTATCCAGAGCATCACTGGGCCCCGAGTAATGGTGCCCGCTAGGAAAGATCCAGGCGTTCAGCAGGCCACCCAAGACGGGAGAGGGGTAGTTCTGCAGCAACTCGGTGAGTGCCTGCTGCTGCTTAAAGAGGCAATGCTCCAGGGTCCATTCCAGCAGCGCTTGATCCTCCTTGGGTAGGCCATCATCGGCATAGCGCTTGAGCACTGCCGAGGCTAGATAGAGGTAACTCAGCACATCGCCCAAGCGGGCTGAAATCCGCTCTCTAAACTTCAGGCTACCGCCAAGCGTTAACAGGCTGCAGTCGCTGACAAAGGCATATGCCGCGCTCATCCGGCTCAGTTGCTGGGCATAACGCGCCAGTGGCTGCGGAATACCTTCGGTGCTGCCCAATCGCCCCCGCGTGAACCCAAGAACCAAGGACCGGGTGGCCAATTGCAGGCTGTGCTGGAAGTGGCCGCACAGTGCTTGATCGAGTGCGACAACCCCGGCTTTAGGGTCTGGATCGGTTGCCGCTTCCATCTCTGCAAGCAAAAACTTGTGACAGCGGATCGCACCCTGACCAAAGATCATCATGTTGCGGGTAAGAATGTTGGCCCCTTCTACCGTGATGCCGATAGGGATCGACTGATACACCCGAGCCAGGTAGTTGCTCGGCCCATCGATCACAGCACGGCCACCGTGGATATCCATCGCATGATTGACGACGGTGCGCATCATCTCAGTCGTGTGGTATTTGATAATCGCCGAAGCAACCGCGGGTTTTTCACCCCTGTCGACCATAGCAGCGGTGAGGGTTCTGGCGCTGTCCATCAAATAGCTGAGGCCTGCGATGGGTGCCAGCGCTTCAATGACACCTTCAAACTCACAGATAGGGGTGTGAAATTGTTGCCGGATTTTGCTGTAAGCACCGCTGGTCAGACAGGCTAGTTTGCCTGCGCCACAGCTCTGTGCGGGCAATGAGATAGCGCGCCCCACCGATAGACAGTTCAGCAGCATCGACCAGCCGTTGCCGATCTGCTCCTGACCACCGATGATCTGTGTTAGCGGAATGAAGACATCTTTACCCCAGGTCGGACCGTTCATAAATGCACTGGTCATAGGTCTGTGCCGGTCGCCGATATGAACCCCTGCGGTAGACACAGGTACCAGTGCGCAGGTGATACCCAGGCTCTCGTTTTTATTCTCATTTCCATGCTCATCTTTAGGCTTGCCGAGTAGCTTGTCCGGATCGTACACCTTAAAGGCCAGCCCCAGTACCGTCGCGACCGGCGCCAGGGTGATGTAGCGCTTATTCCAATTCAAGCGCAGCCCGAGCACCTGTTTGCCTTGCCAGTTGCCCCGAGTAACGATACCGGTATCGCAGATCGCTCCGGCATCGGAACCGGCCTGGGGGGAGGTTAATGCAAAGCAGGGGATCTCCTCGCCGTTGGCGAGACGCGGCAGGTAATAATCCTGCTGGCTTTTCGTGCCGTAGTGCAACAGTAACTCTGCGGGTCCCAATGAATTCGGCACCATCACGGTGACGGCTGCGGAGATACTGCGGGTAGATATCTTCACCACTACGCTGGAGTGGGCCAGCGCCGAAAACCCTTTTCCGCCGTATTTTTTGGGGATGATCATGGCGAAGAAACCCTGCTGGCGTAGCATCCTCCAGATCTCTTCGGGCAGGTTGTGACGGCGCTGTACGATGTCCCAATCATCAAGCAGCAGGCAGAGTTGTTCAACAGGACCGTCGATAAAAGCTTGCTCCTCGGCCGTTAGCTGCGGCTTGGGTTGCTGCAATAGTTGTTGCCAGCGAGGATTGCCATTAAACAGCTCTCCCTCCCAGCCCACCGTCCCGGCATCGATAGCGGCCCGCTCGGTGGCTGAGATAGAGGGTAGGGCGCGACTCAGTAACTTGAGTACGGGGCTGATCAGATAGCGCCTGCGTAACTGGGTGGCGTACATCAGTACCAGGATTGCGGCGGTAACTAGAGCACTAACCAGCCAAAGCAGATTGCTGATGCCAGATTCGCTCGGATAGATCAGCCGACAAGCCAGCAGAGTAGCCAGCAATAAAAGGCTCCAAAGCAGGCGTCCAGCGGCCTTATATGCAAGCATCAGTGCCAAAATGATAAACATGAACGTCAGCAGCATCGCTAATTACTCCCCGTGCCAATGCACAGCATTTATCGTAAAGATAAGGGTAGATCAGATTATTCAGAGCGCGCAGATAGGTCCGTTATCACTAAGCTTTTTCGACTTTCAGGTCATTTTTAGCTATAACAGACACCTGTTTATAGGTTGAGTCTAGATCAGTCCGATCCAGCCCACCGCATTCCTGTCTTGAGTCGTATACCCATGAGTGAACCCGTACGTTTGACCGCCTACAGCCACGGTGCTGGTTGTGGCTGTAAAATTGCCCCCAAGGTGCTGGACCAAATATTGAAAAGCAGCCTCGAGCTGCCGCAGGACGAGCGTTTACTGGTGGGAAATAGTTCCAAGGATGATGCAGCAGTCTATGCGCTGGACAATGGCCAGGCGGTGATCAGTACCACCGACTTCTTTATGCCGATTGTCGATGATCCCTTCGATTTTGGTCGCATCGCTGCGACCAATGCGATCTCAGACATCTATGCCATGGGCGGCACCCCGGCGATGGCGATCGCAATTCTAGGCTGGCCGATCAATATCCTCGGCGCTGAGATTGCAGCGCAGGTTGTCGATGGTGGTCGCCAGGCCTGTAAAGACGCAGGTATCCTGCTTGCTGGAGGTCATAGTATCGACTCTCCAGAGCCGATCTTTGGACTTGCGGTTACCGGCCTGGTTGATCAGCACCGAATCAAGCGCAATGATACCGCCGAGGTTGGGGCCAACCTTTACCTGACCAAGCCTCTGGGCGTCGGCATCCTGTCGACGGCACAAAAGCAATCGCTGCTTAAACCCGAGCATACGCATATCGCACGTGACTCTATGTGCAAACTTAACACCCTGGGTCCAGCGTTGGCGGCCATTGAGGGGGTCAGTGCGATGACCGACGTCACCGGTTTTGGTCTGCTGGGACACCTGATCGAAATGTGCGAAGGCAGCGGCCTGAGTGCGCAGTTGCAATTTGAGCAGATCCCGCTGCTGGAGCAGGTGATGGGTTATCTTGAAGCAGGCGCTATCCCCGGTGGTACCCTGCGTAACTTTGATAGCTATGGCGACAAGGTAGGGCCGCTGTCTGACAACCAACGCGCGATTCTTTGTGATCCCCAAACCAGCGGCGGATTGCTGGTAGCGGTAGATGCAGCCTGCGAAGCCGAGGTGCAGCTACTGTTACGCCAGAACGGCATCAGTGATCAGCCTATTGGCCGCATGGTTGCTAGCAGCAGTAGTGCCCTGGTTGAATTGGTTCAGGGGTTATGAAGTTGCAAACGGCTGCACAGATTTCAGATACCGATGATTATGCACAGATTTTTTTAAACGATACCCCGATGATTGATACCCGAGCGCCGGTTGAATTCGCTAAAGGCGCCTTTCCGGGGAGTGTCAATCTGCCGCTGATGTCAGACCAGGAACGAGAACTTGTAGGCACTTGCTATAAGCGGCAGGGACAGAAAGCGGCGATAGAACTCGGACATCAGTTAGTTAGCGGTGAGCTGAAACAGCAGCGAGTGAATGCCTGGAGTGATTTCGCCCGCCAGCATCCAGATGGGCATATCTACTGTTTTCGTGGTGGGCTTCGCTCCCACACCTCTAGGCAGTGGATGCGCGATGCTGGGATTGAGTTTCCGCTGATCAAAGGAGGTTACAAGGCGATGCGGCGGTTCCTGATCGATTTTATCGATACTGAATCCGAGCAGCGTCCGCTATTAATCCTCAGTGGCCGCACCGGCACCGGCAAAACCCGGGTACTGGATCGAGTTACAGAGTCCATGGATCTGGAAGGGTTAGCGAACCATCGTGGCTCAAGCTTCGGACGCCGGGTGACCCCACAACCCCCGCTGATCAGTTTTGAAAACGCACTGGCGATAAATCTGCTTAAACTGAAACATCGCATTAGCGGACCTCTGTTGATCGAAGATGAGAGCCATCTGATTGGTTCTTTATCCTTGCCTGTGAACTTCTACAGGGCGATGGGACGAGCGCCTATTGCGGTGCTTGAGGAGCCGATGACGTTGCGGGTTGATCAGGTCAAGGCCGACTATGTGGATGCATTGGCAACCGAGTATGTTAGTCATTTTGGCCCTGAAGAGGGATTAAAAGCCTATGCGGAGTATATGCTTGCCAGCCTTGGTCGCGTTCGTAAGCGGCTAGGCGGCGCGCGTTATCTGATTATTGCCGAGCAGATGCAAGCTGCGCTGGATCATCAGCTCACCCAGGGTGAAACCGAGCTGCATAGAGTCTGGATCGAAGCGATGCTGAGCCAGTATTACGACCCTATGTATGACTATCAGTTAGGCAAGAAGAGTGAACGGGTTCTGTTCAGGGGTTGTCAGACCGAGGTGATCGAATGGTTCGCCGAGTATCGACGCCAGTACCGGGTCTCATAACCCAGCTATAAGAATTTGTAATTACCGACTCGGGTCTAACTAAGTTTCAGGGCATATTCAGGCTGAATTAGCACCAAGTTAGATTACTCAGCGGGCCGGTATTGATCCGGCCAGCGAATCTTGACCACCTCGGTATCCTCTGCCATCGCATGGCAGCTGTTGACCAGCGGGTTTTTGGTCGGTATCGCGTCGCTGTGTTGTTCGGCGCGGATTCGGCGCGCTGTGCCTGTGGCTTGAAACGCGGTAGTCGCGATCGGTCCTAAGAGTTCGGTGAGGTGGGTGCAGCCTTTAGTGCCGGCAAACATTCTCCGTATCTGGGCATTCCAGCCTGGCGCAATACGCACCCCTTCCAGCTGTTTGAAGCGCTCGCTGATACGCGGACAAGCGTTGAAGGGCGAGTCGTCGATCACCGCCTCCACCTGATGGATCAGAAAATCGAGATCCAGAGTTAATCTTATCGACATATCGTGAATATATTCACCGGCTTTGATCTGGCCGCCGCGGTCCTGATTGTCGATATCGTAGGTTTTGCTATCGGTCATCCGTCCTTCAATGTCGAACAGCCCGTCCTCACGTTGGTAGCCGTGACAGGTTACGGCCCGGGTGTGCTTAAGCTCGCGGGGGGCAGAGGAGGGCAGCGGCATCTGAAGGGTCTCTTACAGGTTCTTGATGAGTTGAATAGTCTACTTAATCAGTCGGCCATTTTAGCACGCCTAGGGGTGATAACTAGCCTAGTTGCCAATCCTAGTGTTCAGATTTCCCCCCTCCGATAGATGCCTATCTGTTCGGACTTGGATTTGTCGCTATGGACTGTTTTTTTGTACTGGCAATCTTTTATTTACACCTATTTTAAAGGGAAAGCAGCAGCACTGTTGGCGCATCCAAACAAAACTTCAGCTCACTGCTAGAGTTGGTAGATAGATCGGTTGCAGCAAGGTTTTGCTGACGCGGGTCCTTGCTCAGGTTTTCGAATCGGGGACTAATCCCACTTTGCTCAAGATGGAGATTACCGAGGGTCTGCTGGTGGAAAATATCGATGCCGTTGTCGAGAAAATGAATCTACCGTGCCGTCATCGCGCTGGGCAAAGCCTGGGGGTGGACACCATCGCCAAGGGGGTCGAGTAATCGGTGCAATGGTAATCGGTCCAATGGCAAGCGTTGCAGCAATAGGACTGCGGCAGTGTTCAGGGGTACATCTATTATGCCAATATGCCAAGCCGATGCTGGTCGATGTGTTTATAGAGTGGTTGACCCGTTTGGATCAGCGTTATCGTCTCTCTGCTAAGATCTGAAAATTTAAATGGCTCAGCAATGGACTTAAGTAGAATGTCTGTCTATACGTTACCTATCGTATTGAATAATTATGTTTTAAATGGATATAAACGATTTTTATCATGCATGGAGAGTTTCAATATGCGCCTTACTCCTTTTCTTATAACACCCCTGTTTGTGGCCTTGAGCCTGACCCCAGTCGATGCCCAGGCACTCAATGTTCAAAAAGAGCTACAGAAGCAGGGCTGTCTGAAATGCCATGCTATCTCTCGGCAAAAAGACGGCCCATCGATTAAAGAAACGGCGAAAAAATATCGTGAGCTGGAAAACGGCAAGGAAGCGTTGCGTGCTCATCTAACCAGTGCGCCTGAGATCGAGGTGGATGGCAAGAAGGAGAAACATAAGATGTTTGAACCCAAGTCTGATGGCGATCTTGATGAAGTGATCGAATGGATCCTATCCCATTAGATAAAATTCTGATCCCCACGGAGGGGGCTCATGCTGCAATTGATAAAAAAATATGGCGTCATTCCGCTGTTATTGGCGATGTCTTTGGGTGCTGGGTTGGTCGTTGCAACCAATGTTGCTTTGGAGTGGACCAACACCGAGGCGTTCTGTATCTCCTGCCATGAAATGCAGGATAACGCCTATGCCGAATATCAGGACACCGTCCATGACCGTAACCGTTCAGGCAAACGCGCTACCTGCCCAGACTGCCATGTACCCAAGGAGTTCTTTGCCAAGATATGGCGAAAAATAAGAGCGACCCAAGAGCTTTACGGCCATGTCATGGGCAAGCTAGATACCCCTGAGAAATATAATCAACACCGCTATCAGATGGCGCTCAACGTCTGGCAGCGGATGAAAGATACCGACTCTAGAGAGTGCCGCAATTGTCATAACGTCGACAAGATGGATCCGGAAAAGCAGACCGCAGAAACGGTTGATCGCCACGCCAAGGGCACTGCCGAGGGCAAGACCTGCATCGACTGTCATTTCGCGATCGCCCATTACGAACCGGATGGCGAGTTGGCTCCCGAAGATCTTAAACCCCAGTAATCAAAATAGTGGATCTGAATCACCGGACGGTCTCTCCGTTCGCTGTTACTCAATAAAAAACTGGAGAGTCTCCATGAGGGCAGGGTCACGATTAAGGGTTGCAAGCTCTACTTGGCTGTTCGTGCTGTTATCTGCATGCCTGAGCTTGCCGCAAATCACTCAGGCAGCGGAGGATGAACGAGGGGATCTAGTCCTGAACGGCGACGCCAAGTGCACCCGTTGTCACGACGAATATGAATTTTATCCGGTGTTATCGATCGGTAAAACCAAGCACGGCACCCAGGCCGATCAACGCACGCCCAGCTGTACCAGCTGTCACGGCGAAAGCCAGGCGCATCTGGACGGCTCTGAAACCTCCGACACCCGCCCTGCACTCGATGTCAGTTTTGGTGCTGAAGCGACCACCGCCGTTAGCGAACGCAATCAAACCTGTTTGAGCTGCCACCAGGGTGGCGAGCGGATCCACTGGCAGATGGGGGTGCATAACAGCAACGATCTGGCCTGCACCTCCTGTCACCAGATCCATACCGAGCATGACCGGGTACGTGATCGCCTGACACAGTCCGAGGTCTGTTTTGCCTGTCATAAACAGCAACGGATCGATTCGCAGAAGTTTAGCCGTCATCCGATAGAAGAGGGCAAGGTGATCTGTTCCGACTGTCACACCAGCCATGGCTCTGCCGGGGTCAAAGAGCTGGTTCGAGATACGGTCGTTGATACTTGCTATCAGTGCCATGCCGAGAAACGCGGGCCTTTTATCTGGAATCACGAGCCGGTCAACGAGGATTGCTCCTACTGCCACAATTCACACGGCTCTAATATCGATGCGATGCTAACAACCCGGATGCCGATGCTGTGCCAGAACTGTCACGAAGGCGATGCACACCGTGGTCTCCCGCCCGAAGAAAACTCTCGCTTCGCAACCGGGCGTGCCTGCGCCAACTGCCACACCAATATTCACGGTTCTAACAGCCCCGCTGGAAATGTCGGCTCTCGGTCGCTGCGAAACTAACAGGGAGAACAACCATGACAATCGTTAAATATGGGATCTTCCCCCTGTCTATTTTGGTGCTGAGCCTAGCCACGACAGGGGTGCTGGCTCAGGAAACTGAAGAAGATGAAGGGATGGCGGAGGTTCGGCTGCTCAGCACCCCCTCTAGCAGTGTCTCAACCGGCCTGGGTTACAGCCATGATGATTTGACCATGCTCGGCCGTTATAACGGTCGCAGTGATAACGGCGCCTACCTGCTTCTCAATTTTGATCTCAATCAACGCGATGCTGAGACCGGCACCTGGACCCTGGTGAGCGGTCGCAATGTCGGCCTGAGTAACCGTAATTTGCGTTACGAACATAACCGCCAGGGTGATTGGAACTATTTTATCGAATTCGATCAGCTGGATACCGTTAATCCTTATCAGTATCAAACGGATCTGAGCGGTATCGGCAGCAGCCAGCAAGCGACTGGCGGAGCCAGTTCTTCAGTGCAGCTTAGCCAGGAACGTCAGAACGTAAAAATGGGGATGGGTAAGCATTTTAGTAAAAAAGTCGATTTCAGTCTCAGTTATCGGCATGAGAACAAAGAGGGTGCGCGTAACTGGGGGCAGGGCGCTTCGTACTCCTTTGGTGGCGCTTTCGACCGCTCTCTTTTTATGCTCGAACCGATTGATTATCGCACTCAGGAGGTTGAAGCCAAACTCAATTATACCACCGAGGCATTGCAGCTGCAGGGCGGTTATCGGCTGTCGTTGTTTGATAATCCGACCCAGGTGGTGAGTTTGGACTTCTCATCGCTGGTCGTGGACGCATCGCCTCGGCAAACGGCAACGCCACCGGATAACCAGTCGCAGATCCTGTATTTAAATGGTGGCTACCGGTTATCGCCCCTGACCCGGGCCAGCTTTAAACTCGTTTATCAGCAGGATCGTCAGGATGAGACGTTCTATCAATCTAACCCTTACAACTTCCGTTCCGATCTGGGTGGAAAAGTTGATACCACCCGGTTCACGCTTGGCTTGAACTCGCGCGTGACGCCCGCGTTGACGCTCAATGCCAAGCTGCGCTATGACGATCGGGATGACAACACCCCCAAGGCCAGATACCTCATCACCTTGGGTCAGTTCAATCAGCTAAACTCGCGCACCAATACCGACGGCACTCTGGATGCTACTTATAGAATCAGCCCCGGATTCTCGCTGCTGGCTGGTGTCGAGTATGAATCCCTGAAACGTGATGGCGTTGATGATCCTAACATCGCTCGGCGTGAGACAACGGATGAGGCAACGCTGCGGATCGGAGCGCGCAGGAACCTGTCGGATTCGCTTAAGGGTTCGATCCGACTGAGCCATAGCCAACGCGATGGCTCTGCCTGGCTGCCAGGCAGTGGTGTCTTAGCGGGTACGCTGCAGACCTCGCCCGTGGCCTTTGACTATGTGAATTCGATTCAGTTTGCCGACCGCAAGCGAGACCAGCTGCGCGTGGCACTGGACTGGTATGCGACCGAGCAGTTATCACTGCAGCTGGTGACTGAGGCCAGTCAGGATGCATACAGCGGCCTGCCCCTGGGACCCCGTGACGGATCTTCTGTGATGGCCTCGGTGGATGCGGCTTACCAGCTGTCCGATGAGTGGTCTCTATCAGCTTGGGTCTCGGCCAATCAGCGCCAACTGGAGAGCAGCAGTCACAGCTGGTACGACCTTGATCTATCCAATTACCTCAGCAACTACAGTGACTCGATGCAAACCTGGTCTGGAAAAACCACCGATCAGGGCTACGCCTTAGGCTTAGGCCTCAAGGGCCAGGCTACGGATGAGATCAAGGTGGGCGCTAAGCTGCAGTATAGTGATGATAAGAGTGAGTTTGATATGGCGGCGCTGGTTGCTCCCGTCGATTTGCAGTTTGCCCCCAATTCATCCCTGCCAACCATTGAATACAAGCTAACGACGCTGACGTTATTCGGTGAGTACGCGCTGGATGAGCAGCAGGGGCTGCGCGTCGATTACCGCTATGAGCAGATTAAAAATAATGATTGGAGCTGGAATAATTATACCGATTACGCCGGCACAACCGTGACCCAGCTGGCAGATGAATCGAACCATTTTATTGGCGTTTCCTACTTCTATCGTGGCTGGTAAGCATCTAGTCCACTCATTCTAAGCAGAAAAAAGGAAGGCAAATCATGGATACCATAAGGATAAACTCCTGGTCAGGGTGGCTGGGTAGCGTGGTACTTGCTGTCACTGTAGGGCTCAGCGGTTGCAGTGACGGCACGGATGGCGCAGTGGGCACTCAAGGCCCGGCAGGACCGAATTTTATCGTAGCCTCGGAGATCCCCGAAACCGTGGTGGCGACCATCGACAGCGCGACAGTCGCGGACGATGGTGCTCTGACCGTGAATTTCAGCATCGAGGATGAGCGCGGTAATGGTTTTGTTGGCTTGGCTGCCAACCAGATCCGCTTTACCGTCGCCCAGCTGATTCCCGCCGGCGCGAATGGCGATGGCGAGCCGAGCAAGTGGCAGAGTTATATCAACAAAACAGAACAGGCACCCACGAATCCGCTTAAAGGTCCAGGTACCGTTAATCAATCCCAGGCCGATTCTGAAACAGCGACTCAAAGTGGGAGCTATACCGATAACGGCGATGGCAGCTACAGCTATACCTTAACGGCCAACCTGAAGACCGCTGCCGCTCCGGCACTGGCCTACGATGCCAGCCGTACCCACAGAGTTGCCTTCCAGCTCAGCGGCGGGATGCCTGCTACCAATGGTGTCTACGATTGGCGGCCTGACGGTGACACGGCCAACATGGAGACACGCGACCTAGTATCCAAAACCGCCTGTAACAGCTGTCACGGCGAGTTGGCCGTACATGGCGGCAGCCGGGTCGAGACGGGACTCTGTGTAACCTGTCACAACCCTGGTTCTATCGATGCCAACAGCGGCAATACGGTCGACTTCAAGGTGATGGTGCATAAGATTCACCGGGGTTCAAGTTTGCCCTCGGTGATAGGCGGCGATCCCTATAAAATATGGGGCTATAGGGACGGCGAACATGATTGGTCAAGTGTGGTATTCCCGCAGGACATTCGTAACTGTACGGTCTGTCATGACGAAACCGATATCGATAACAGCACCCCAGAGGCTGATAACTGGCGCATGGTGCCCACTATCGAAGCCTGTGGCTCTTGTCATGACGATGTAAACTTCGCGACGGGCGCGGGCCATGGCGGTGGTGCTCAGTCTGATAATGCAAGATGTACCGAGTGCCATACGGATAACGTTCCCGCTTTATCCATCAGCGCCAAGCACCTCAATGTTGTCACTACCAATGCGTTGCTGGGCGCCAAGCTCACTGTGGTGCCCGAGGCGGTGCGTGTCACCGGTGCGGATGTTGAGGTTGATGTCCGGATTACCCTGGATGGCACTACGGTTGCCGCGTTGCTCGATGGTAGTGGTTTTGATACCGCCCAGGCGGCTCAGATTGGTAAATACGGCAGTCGCGCCCCAGATAATGGTATGTTGGCGATCAACTGGGATAGTGGTGCTGGCTATCAGCTTACAAATCAGACTGTAGCTTTGAATGACTGCGACGCTAAAGGTGCTGGGTTGTTTACCTGCGCTAAAACGGGTGTGTTAAAAAATGCCGATCGTAATATTGATTCGGCAAGTGCCTCGGTCGATGTCATTAGCGTCACCACTGTAGGCTTGTTGGTGTGTGTTGATGAAAAGCTCGGAACTTTGGCGAACTGCTCTCCCTTAACACCAGGTGGTCCTCCTACCGTTCCTCAGGCTATTGTGCCCCCTACAACAGTCTTCTTTATGGGTGATGGGACTCCGGCCGCGACAGGTGCTGGATACAATAAAATTGGAGCTGATATCGACTCCTGTCGTAGCTGTCATTCTGACAACCAGTTCCATTATGCGGCGAGCGAACTGGTGCAGTGTAAAACCTGTCATAACGCGACTAGAGACAGCAGTCGGACAGTCGGTGATCTGAAACGCCATGTGCACCGGTTCCATTCAGGGCTCGATGAAGATCCATTGGATGAGGATGATGTGCCTCGGGATCTGTTCCCCAACAAGGTCGATAACTGTAATGCCTGTCACGCGCAGGGGCAGATCGATCTACCTATCCAGCAAAACAAGCGTGCATCCATCGCCCGTAACGGCTTAAAGGATGGAGGTGGTGCCAATATCCTGGTCTACATCAGCCCGACAACAGTCGCTTGTGGCAGCTGTCACATTGCAACCCGCCTGGGATATATCAATCCGGGATTGCCGGGATATATCGATCCCGCGTTGACTACAGTTGATCCTATGTCGGCTAAAGAGCAGGAAATTGTCAACCACATGATCCTCAACGGGGCCGTGTTTGCAGCGTCAACCAGGGAAGCGGCGACCGGCAAAGAAGCCTGTTCTGTCTGTCATGCCATAGGCAGAGAGTTTGCGGTTGATACGGTGCATACCCTGAAATAAATCCAGTGCGCTAAACTCCCAAGGCCGAGTAATCATTACTCGGCCTTTTGTTTGGTGCGCCAAGCCAGAAGGACGCTCCTTCGATCAAGGAAACTGCCGCTAAGTATCGGGATGATCCTGAGGCCCAGAACACGCTGGGGGGCACACCTGACCTCATCGCCTGAGATTGAAATCGAGGTAAGGTCGAAAAATATAAGCAGTTTGAATCGAAATCCGAGGCTGATATCGATGAAGTGATCGAGTGGATTCTATCGAGCTAGCCGAACTGTTCGATTACTGTAAGTCGTCCTGGTACAAGGGTCGATCAGGCAGGGTAGATTTAATGCAAGGGGCTCGTGAAACCTGGATCGCTCTATCGCGATGCAACCGCATTGGCTGCAAGGGTCTATGGATCAGCTATAGATAAAAAACGGAACGCAGTGCGTTCCGTTTTTTATTATTGCGCCGGCATGGAACGATCGATTAGATCGCCTTCGCCTGAGCAACGGCATTGCCGATGTAGTTCTGCGGGGTCAGCTCGCGGATCGCTTGCTTAGCCTCTTCGGGCAGCTCCAGCGGCTCGACAAACGCAGCCAGAATCTCCTTGGTAATGCGGTTGCCGCGGGTCAGTGCCTTGAGTTTCTCGTAGGGCTCGTCGATGCCGTAGCGGCGCATGATGGTCTGGATCGGTTCGGCCAGGACTTCCCAGCTATTATCCAGATCAGCGTTGATTCGCTCGGCATTCAGTTGCAGCTTGCTGATCCCTTTGAGGGTTGCCTGGTAAGCGATCAGGCTCTGGCCAAAACCGACACCCAGGTTACGCAGTACCGTGGAGTCGGTCAGGTCACGTTGCCAGCGCGAGATCGGCAGCTTGGTGGCCAGATGGGCCATGATTGCGTTAGCAATACCGAGGTTGCCTTCGGAGTTCTCGAAGTCGATAGGGTTGACCTTGTGCGGCATGGTGGAGGAGCCAACTTCGCCGGCGATGGTGCGCTGCTTGAAGTAGCCCAGCGACACGTAGCCCCAGATATCACGATCAAAATCGATCAGGATGGTGTTAAAACGTGCCACGGCATCGAACAGTTCGGCGATGTAATCGTGGGGTTCGATCTGGGTGGTGTAGGGGTTCCAGGTGAGTCCCAAGCCGGTTACAAAACTCTCGGCGCAGGCCTGCCAGTCGATGTCCGGGTAGGCAGACAGGTGGGCGTTGTAGTTGCCTACTGCACCATTGATCTTGCCTAGCAGTTCAACCTTGTTGATCTGTACTAACTGATGCCGCAAACGGGCGACCACGTTAGCCATCTCTTTCCCCAGGGTGGTCGGGGAGGCGGTCTGGCCGTGGGTACGTGACAGCATCGGCTGCTCGGCGAAATCGTGCGCCAACTGGGCGATGGCGTCGATCACCTGTTGCATCTGTACCGCAACTACTTCATCACGCGCGGTGCGCAGCATCAGGGCATGAGACAGGTTGTTAATATCTTCAGAGGTGCAGGCGAAGTGTACAAATTCACTGATGGCATCCAGCTCGGTGTTGCTCTTGAGCTGCTCTTTGATGAAGTACTCAACCGCTTTTACATCATGGTTAGTGACGCTTTCGATCGCTTTAACCCGGAGGGCATCGGCTTCACTGAAGTTGCTGACAATACCGTCGAGGACGCGATTGGCTTCAGTGCTAAACGCTGGTACTTCGGTGATTTGGGGGTTTTTGGCTAGCTGTTGTAACCAGCGGATCTCTACTTCGACACGGAACCGGATCAAACCGTATTCGCTGACAATCGGACGCAGGGACGCGGTTTTGCTGCCGTAACGGCCATCAACCGGAGACAGGGCGGTAAGGGCTGAAAGCTCCATGGACACACTCTCTTAAAAGGAAAGGGGGGCAGAAAAAAAGAGCGAAAATTATACATGAAACGACTCGTTTAGGCAGCAAATTAGACGCTTAGCTTTTGCGGCCAGTTCCGGTGTTGCTGATCAGAGTCAATCCTGAGCAGTAGCAAAGCCAATGAGTAACAGGCTAGCGGACGAGCAGAGTTCTTATTGATCAGTGTCCGAACACTTGTGTGCCGGAGTGTATGCTGCAACGATCACCTATAATTGTATTAATGTAAGTTTGCTGTGGAGGCTGGGCTCATGTTCCGTTGTCGGGGTACAAAACCATCATCCCAGAGGCGGTTTGGCGCCGCCGGGTCGCTGTGTGTAGGGCTCCTGTTAAATGCTAACGGGGGCCAGATACTGGCCGATGATCAGGTCAGGCTGATCGGGGCTGAGCTTGCTCCCTACGCTTATGATGTACAGGGACAGGTCGTTGGTCTGGGGGTTGAAATAATGCAGGAGATTGGCCGTCGGCTCGGTCATTCCGGTGATGTCAGTTTGATGCCTTTAAAACGTGCATTTCAACATACCCTCACGCAGTCGAATGTGCTGATGACGCCGATGGCGCGTGTTGCCTCCAGGGAGGGGCAGCTGCAGTGGGTGATCCACTACATTGATGACCGGTTTTTTTATGTCAGCCGTGCCGGGGGTCCCAAGCTGACGCATGAGCTGGCCCGACAAGGCGGCACGTTTGGGGTTCTGGCCGGCTCGGCACCTCTGGCCCAGTTACGACAGGGTGGGGTCAGTAACTACCTGGAACAGACTCGGGATACGGCTAATATCAATATGCTCAGGGTCGGTCGGATAGATGGATGGTTTACTTCGGCGATATTGTTCAGTGCGGCGCTTAAATCCAACCCGGAGCTGAGTCCGGCTGATTTTGTGATAGGTGATGTGCAAAGCTCACACTGCGTCTATATCGTCGCATCAAACACGATGCCGCAGACGCTGCTCGGTCCTTGGCAGCAAGCGTTCGAAACCATGCGGATTGACGGCACAGTTGCTGAAATTGTGGGTCGTCACCTTGGACCGGAGCTGCAGGCTCTGCTCGAAGATGAGCAGTCCTCCATTGTTTGTGGTAATCCCTAGACCTTGTGAGTCTACACATTCCACGTGACGTTAACCTTGGCTTGGGGCGTCAAGATGGCTGCTTAACCGCAGTCAGGAAGGGTTTAGGTTATCTGCGGCGGATTGTTAGCGGAGCAGGATCGCAGCAACGAGGGGATAAAAGGATGAGTGTTAACAGAGTAGCGGTTGCAAGTGGGGGGCTGTTCAGCCCCCCATGCAGCAGCGGATTAATCCAGTACGCGCACAATCGCCTGGCACAGACGGTCAAGATTACTGGAGGTCATGCCCGCCACGTTGATGCGCCCTGAACCCACAATATAGATAGCATCCTCAACTTGGAGACGCTTGACTTGATCAGGGGTCAACCCAGAGAAGGAGAACATGCCGCGCTGCTCAGCGATGAAGCTGAAGTCCTGTTGCACGCCGCTTTCTGCCAACCGCTGGGTAAATTGCTGCCGCATCGACAGGATACGGCTGCGCATCGCCGTCAGTTCTTGTTGCCACTGCTGGCGCAGTTCCGAACTGTTGATGATAGTGCTGACAATCGCCCCGCCATGGTGGGGGGGCATCGAGTAGTTACCCCGAATGCAGTAGTTGATCTGGCTGAACGCAGCTTGGGCATCGCGCTCGCTCGCGGCTATGACGGTCAGGGCGCCGATACGCTCGTTGTAAAGACCGAAGTTTTTAGAGCAGGAACTGGCGATCAGCATATCCGGGCAGTATTCGGCGAGGATGTTGATCCCCTTGGCATCTTCCTCGAGCCCTTCGGCAAATCCCAGGTAAGCGCTGTCGATAAAGGGCATCAGGCCCCGCTCTTGTAGCAAGGCGCCGACCTGATGCCACTGCTTGGCATTCAGATCAAGTCCGGTTGGGTTGTGGCAGCAGGCGTGGAGTAACACCACATCACCGGCGGGTACCGTCTGCAGGCTGGCTATCATTCCGGCAAAGTCCAGGCTCTGGCTCGTCGCGTCATAATAGCGGTAGTCACCCACTTCTAATCCAGCGGATTCGAAGATGTTGTAGTGGTTGGCCCAGGTGGGGTTACTGACCCAGATCTTGGCCTGGGGCAGGGCGCGGTGGATAAAGTCAGCGCCGACCCTGAGTGCGCCAGTACCGCCCGGTGTTTGTGATGTCGCTACTCGTCCACCCCTCAGTAGTTTCTGGCCTGCAGCATAGGCGGCGGGAAACAGTAGTTGTTCGATCGCCTTGCCAAACGCCGGGTCACCGGAAGGACCGATGTAAGTTTTGGTGTTCTGGGTTTCCAGCAGATAAGCCTCGGCCTTTTTAACCGATGCCAGTATGGACGTATGTCCCTCTTCATCCTTGTAGACACCCACGCCGAGATCGATCTTGTCGGAGCGAGAGTCCGCTTTATAGGCGGTCATAAGTGCCAGCAGGGGATCTCCTGCCGTGGGTTGGAGTGTTGCAAACATGCTTCTGGTTCCTAGTTAAGGTGTCGAACACCGAGAAAGGCTGGGGTTGCCGACGCTAATCACTGGTCGGGTTGTTATAAGGCGCTATTAGATCAGGGTCAATGGGTTTGTGCCGATTGTAAAATACGCTTGGCGGATTCTCCAACACGTGAGCGAAAAAACAGCAGATGCCAGCGTCGTCCTCCGACCTGGTGCCATAAGATCGCTGAGCGGATGCCCGCGAGCAGCAGCGCTCGAATCTTTTCGGCGTTGTCGGTGTTTTTCAGATGACGGGGTTCACCGGTGACCTGTACCCGGAAGCTGAAGGTGCTCAGCGTCTCCTGGTAGAGGGAAGCGATGTTGGCCACGACCGCGCTGCGTGCGTAATTAAGCGGCAGCTCTTGAGCATTAGCAGCGGTTGCTGCGCCGTCGTTGTCTTTGGAGGTGTAAAACATGGCCTGCTGTCCGATCTGCTCGAGCCGCTTGCCAATCTGCTCCAGCATCTTCGGGTGCTTGCGCAGGCGGCTTTCCAGGTGCAGGAGCCCCATCGCGTAGCGGGTCACATCTTTATTCACCGAAGATCCTCTGGCACTCAGATCCTGGGCCATCTTTAGACCGGTTTGAAGGTTGAACGGAAGTTCATTGGCGCCACCAAATACATCTTCAGTAACCTCGGGCGAGGTGATAAAGATGCTGTTAATACTGGCTTCAAAGCTGTTCTGCGGAATCATACCGCGCTTGGCGATTTGATCGACTAGGCTGGCTGCCTGAAAAATTCCAGCGAGGGCGATAGTTTGTTGATCTAGGCTACGTGACATGGGCGGGCCTTGTGGGATTGATGGACGGTTGTTTGGGTGCTTCTAGTGACGCTGTAGCCTAGTAATATTGGCATGACAATTAATCGGCGGTAGTTTCGATAACGCCACCGCCCAAGCAGAGTTCATCAAGATAAAACACTACCGACTGACCCGGCGTTACCGCTCTTTGGGGTTGATCAAATTCGACCTGATAGCGGCTGTTGTGCGAGGTATCGATGGCGTTTTCTGCAGCGATAGCCGAGAGGGTACAGGACTGATCATCCTGGCGGTAACGGGTTTTGGCGGTGCAGCGACAGGGGAGTTGCGGACCCTGGCCATCCACCCAATCGATCTGGCTGGCGGTTAACGAGCGGCTAAACAGCAACGGGTGTTGCCCTCCCTGAACGGCGACGAGTACGTTACGGTCCAGCTCTTTCTGGGCCACGAACCAGGGTTGGTCGGGAAACTGGCTCAGGCCACCGATCCCTAAGCCTTGGCGTTGGCCAATGGTGTGGTACATCAATCCTTGATGACGACCGATCTTGATCCCCTCGGGGGTCTCTATATCGCCCGGTTGTGCAGGCAGGTATTGCTGTAAAAAATCACGAAAACGACGTTCACCGATAAAACAGATTCCGGTGCTGTCTTTCTTGTTATGGGTGATCAGGTCGTGCGCCTCGGCGATCCTGCGTACTTCAGGCTTGGCCAGTTCGCCGACCGGAAACAGGGTCTGGGCAATTTCAGCTTCGCCTACCGCATGCAGGAAGTAACTTTGGTCCTTGTTGCTGTCCAATCCTCGCAGTAGCTCTACCCTGCCAGCAAGATCGCGACGCCGGACATAGTGGCCGGTAGCTATATAACTGGCTCCCAGTTGCTTGGCGTAATCCAGGAATGCTTTGAATTTGATCTCTTTGTTGCAGAGGATGTCGGGATTAGGGGTTCGTCCTGCTTTGTACTCACTCAGGAAATGTTCGAAAACATTGTCCCAGTATTCCGCTGCAAAGTTGGCCGTATGTAGCTTGATCCCTAGCTTGTCGGACACGGCCTGGGCATCGGCAAGATCATCCATGGCGGTGCAGTACTCGGAGCCGTCGTCTTCGTCCCAGTTCTTCATGAACAGGCCTTCAACCTGATACCCCTGTTGCTGGAGTAGCAGCGCGGAGACTGAAGAATCGACACCGCCGGACATGCCGACAATGACTGTGATTGGCGTAGCTGTTGCGGGTGCAACTGCTGATGCAAGGATTTGGCAGGTGGTACTGTTATCGGGCATGGGGTAAAACGACTCAGGCGAAAACAATTCAGGGGAATAACAAGCCGCTATTGTACCGATCAAGAGCGATCGGGGATAGCAAGCGGTTCAGTCCAATCGATTCAGTCCAATCGGTTTAAACAAAGGCTTCAAGCTAAAGTCGCGATCAGAGGCCGGGTGGCTGTTCATTCAGTAGCGCCAACGGGTAGCGGGTCCCCTCCAGATAGTCATCAACAGCACGGAGCACCATCGGGCTGCGCAGGCGTTCCTGTTGCTGCCTGAGTTCGTCGGCACTGAGCCACAACGCCTGCAGGATTACAGGGTCTAAGGGGTGATTTTCAAGCTCTTGAATCGGTCGGGCAATGAAGCACCAGCGGTGGTAGCAGGTTTGATTGTGCGGCGATGTGTAACTATAAAACCCCAACAGGTCGGTGACCTCGACTTGCCAGGCGGTCTCCTCTAGCGCTTCTCGTACTGCGGCATCAACAAGGGTTTCATTGACCTCCAGGTGACCGGCAGGCTGATTAAGCACCCGCTTGCCGTTCGACAACTCCTCGACGAATAGAAATTTACCCTGGTGTTCTATTACACAGGCCACAGTTACATGAGGTGTCCAGCGCATGCGTTTTTCCTTTTCAGAGCAACTTGCCAAGGCCCTGACTGAGGGCTTGTTAAAGTATAGTTACGGGGCTTGCCAGGGTCTTTGTCAGGCTGTTTGTTGTGAACAGTCCCCGTCTGATCCAGGCTAAAATCCTAACCAATTAGTGTCGAAGGTTAAATCAGAATTACGCAGGCGTCAGTTCTATTGCTAGAATAGCGGTCTTTATCATCCAAACAGACCGACACGAGAGCCTTATTTTGAATCGCCCCGTACCCTCGCAACATACCTATATCCAAGTCCAGGAGTCTGTTTTTGATATCGCGGAGGAGTTTGAGCGGCTGCGTGATCAGCAGGCCCAGGTCGGTGCGGTGGTGTTTTTTACCGGGCTGGTACGTGAGCTGTTGGACGAACCGCTGCAAGAGATGGTGCTAGAACATTATCCGGGGATGACCGAAAACAGCCTTGCCAGCATTGTTGAGCAAGCACGAGCGCGCTGGCCGCTTAACCATGTCAGCATTATTCATCGGGTCGGCGCGCTTAAACCTGCGGATCTGATTGTCTACGTAGGTGTTAGCTGCGCGCATCGTACCGATGCCTTTGCTGCCTGCGAGTTCATCATGGACTATCTTAAAAAAGATGCGCCGTTCTGGAAGAAAGAGCGTAGTCAGACGCAGCAGCGCTGGGTCGAACAGAAACAAACCGATCTTGCTGCCGCAGAGCGTTGGACGAAACCTTAATTGCGCACTATTTTTTACTACGCATATAGCTAACGCGCATACAATTAATACTCATAGTTATTGTTTATCACTCACGGCGACTGCCGTGGGGGTCTCTATTCGTTAATGCCTACACAGGAGTCATTCATGGCACAGGTTGTATTTGTGCCCGGCCAACGCTGGATTAGTCACGGTGAATCGGAATTGGGGTTGGGGTTGGTTACCGAACAGCTTACACGTCAAGTTCAACTCTATTTTCCTGCGGCTGAGGAATACCGTACCTACGCCGTTGCCGATGCCCCGCTCAGTCGCTACAGCCTGGAAACGGGGATGAAGTTTAAAGATATCTTCGGGCTTGAATACCGGGTCGAAGCGGTTGATAACACAGCCGGGTTATATCGCTACCAGGTAAAGTCCGATCCCACCGCTGACGAGGCTTCAGAAACCGATCGGGTTTGGATCGAAGAGATCGATCTGGATCCCTTTGTCGAACTCAATCGTCCCCAGGATCGTTTCTTTGCCGGTCAGATCGACGGGCGCAAGGCCTTTGAGCTGCGTCGCAGCGCGCGCCAGCACCAACACCGGCTTGCCCAGTCCGATGCCTGTGGTCTGCTCGGACCGCGGGTTCAGTTGCTACCGCACCAGTTTTATATCGCCTCGCAAGTCTCGCGACGTCATGCGCCGCGAGTGCTGCTGGCCGATGAAGTGGGCTTGGGGAAAACCATCGAGGCGGGGCTGATTATTCACCAGCAGGTAACTAGTGGGCGTGCCGAACGGGTGCTTGTCGTCGTCCCTGATTCGCTGATTCATCAGTGGCTGGTCGAGATGTCACGCCGTTTCAATCTGCGCTTTAGTATCATGAATCGCGAGCAGTATGGCGCGTTGCTGGAGTCCGCCCAGCCCGATATTTTTGCAAATAACCCCTTCGATACCAGCCAGCTGGTGATCTGCCCACAGTCACTGTTGATCGAAGAGCCTCACTATCATGAACTGGCTAGTGCCTGTCACTGGGATCTGTTGATCGTCGATGAAGCCCATCACTTGCACTGGACGGAAACCGAGGTCAGCGCCGAATACCGCTGCATCGAAATTCTGGCAGCGCAGGCCAAGGGGTTGTTGCTGCTTACGGCGACGCCGGAGCAGCTGGGTGTCGAGGGACATTTTGCCCGGTTGCGCTTAATCGACCCTGATCGCTATTACGACCTGAATAGCTTCATCGCTGAGGAGCAGGATTATCTGCCGGTCAGGAATCTGGTTGAACAGCTGCTAAGCGCTGTGGATCTGAGCGATCTATTGGCTGATTCTGAATTCAAAACAGCGTTTGAGCCTTATATTGATAATAATGATTACAGTGAGTTATTGGATAAATCTAAACAAAACGTTGATCAGGAGGCGTTGCGTAACAGTCTGATCGACCAGCTGCTTGATCACCATGGAACCGGCCGCGTCCTGTTTAGAAATACCCGTGAACAGGTTAAAGGGTTTCCGGGGCGGGCACTGATACCGCACCTGCTGGATGCGCCTACAGAGATTACCGAGACGATAGAGAAGGGCTCTCTGCGGGAGCAACTGCACCCCGAAGCGCTGCTGGGTGCGTCTTGGCTGGGTCTGGATCCCAGGGTCGATTGGCTGCAGCGCTGGTTGTTAGCCGAGTCGCAAGACAAGGTACTGCTGATCTGTGCCGATATGCGCACCGCCCAGCAGCTCGAAGAGCATCTGCGGCTGCGCGTCGGGCTGCGCAGCGCGGTGTTCCATGAGCAGCTGAGTCTGGTGAACAGAGACAGAGCCGCTGCCTATTTCGCCGATCCTGAATTCGGTGCCCAGGTGCTGGTTTGCTCGGAGATCGGCAGTGAAGGGCGAAACTTCCAGTTTGCCCACCAGTTGGTCATGTTTGATCTGCCGCTCAATCCGGATCTGCTGGAGCAGCGCATTGGCCGTCTCGATCGGATCGGTCAGACCGACAGGGTCGAGATCCATCTGCCGATCTGTCGTGACAGCGCCAGCCATCGCTTGCTGCGCTGGCTGGATGAAGGGCTGGATGCGTTTCTGAGCCCCTGTCCGCATGGGCATCTGTTACTGGAGCAGCAACGCGAGCAGCTGGAAGGGTTGTTACTGGGGCAGGATGAAAACGAATTTGAAGCCTTTATCGGCACTACCCGTAGCCAGGCGGAGCTGTTGCAGCAACGCCAGCATCAGGGCCGTGACCGGTTACTTGAGCTGAACTCTTGCCGCGAGCTACCCGCCCAGAAAGTTATAGATACGGTAATGGATGCCGAGCAGGAGGCTGCGCTGCGACGTTTCCTCGATCACTGCTTTGACCATTTCGGCGTCGATCAGCAGCAGGATACCCAGCACAGTGTGGTGCTCTACCCCGGCGATCACATGCGCTGCAGTTTTCCCGGGCTTCCGGAAGATGGTCTGACCGGAAGTTTTAATCGCCAGCAGGCGCTCGAGCGCGAAGATATGGCCTATCTAAGCTGGGAGCATCCGCTGGTTAGGGGGGCTTTCGATCTGATTACCGAAGATGATGTCGGTAATACCGCGATCTGCACCCTGAAACTGCCAGGGATCAAACCGGGTACCCTGTTGTTGGAGTGTCTGTTTCAGCTCCATTGTCCTGCGCCTCGAGGGCTGCAAATCCCGCGCTATCTGCCTAGCGGCGGGTATCGCTTGCTGTTAACCGGTGACGCCAAGGATTGCAGTGCGTTGATCAGTGAAGAGCAGCTCAGTGCTTTGGCTAAGCATCTACCTTATCAAGCCGCTAAGAATCTGATTAAACCCCTACGCGAACCTATTACCGAATTGCTGGCGGTGGCAGAACAGCAGGCGCTACAGCAGCTACCGACACTGATTGAACAGGCTTTGGTGCAGATGGATGCGCTGCAGCAGCCGCAGCTGGCGCGTTTGCAGGCGCTGGCCAAGCTCAATCCGTCTATCAGGGACACTGAGATCAAACAGCAGCAGTCGCTGATGGACGATCTTGAACAGAGTATTAGCCGAAGCCTGTTGAAGCTTGATGCGATTCAGGTGCTGGTAACGACCTGATCACCATTAACGACCGGATCACCACTAGCGACCTGATTGTTACTCGCAGTCAGATCATTAATAGGGCATTCAACCCTGCTTAGCGATGCCGCGAAGCAGGGTGCTTGGTTTTACGTTGTGGGCGAGATCCTGGTGGTGGCTGTCTGGATCTGCGGGTGTTGGACGGCTCTTTGACGCTGGGCAGATTCACCTGCTCGGTACGACACTGACCGGGCTGCAAATTCTCCAGCGACCAGCTACCTATCGCCATCCGTATCAGTCGTAGAGTCGGGAAACCAACCGCCGCCGTCATTCTGCGTACCTGACGGTTGCGCCCCTCACGGATCTTCAGCTCGACCCAACAGGTGATATCGTTTTGCCGCTGCCGAATCGGTGGTACCCGAGGCCAGAGCGTTGAAGGTTCGATACGTCGACACTTGGCCGGGCGAGTCACCCCATCCTTTAATGCCACCCCTTTGCAAAGCTGATCGATCGCAGTCTCGGTAATCGCACCTTCAAGCTGCACCCAGTAGGTTTTCTCCAGCTTGAATTTAGGATCGCTCACCTGTTGCTGTAGCTTGCCATCGTCGGTTAATAGCAGCAGTCCTTCAGAATCATAATCGAGACGTCCTGCCGCATAGAGTCCCGGCTGCTTGATAAACTGAGCCAGGGTGTTGCGGCCTTCAGGATCGGTAAACTGGCATAGCACCTGGAAGGGTTTATTAAGTAAAATGATCTTAGCCATGGCGCCTCCTGGTCAGGGATCTGCACTGTAGCTAGGCCTGATAGCAGGAGCAAGCGGTTGGATCTGGCTTCTTATAAGTAAAATCCTCACATTGTCGACAATATCTTTTAGGGTGATTCTCGTCATAAAAAATAAAATTAACAGCTAATATTATGTTTTTTATAGGTATATTAATAATAGTAGGCCATTTTGGCCTTTTGTCGTAGTTAAAATAATAACCAAAAGCGTTATTGTACCGGCCGCAAGAGGGTTTGACTGTCAACAATGTGCCGGCTCAAGCAGTGTAGTCTCTTGGTCGCAGCCCACAATAAACAACGAAAGGACCGGATTCATGGCCTACTTGGATGAATATAAAAAATCGATTGAAACGCCCACCGCTTTCTGGAAAGAAAAAGCTGAGGCTCTAGATTGGTTCAAGTTTCCTCAGCAGATTCTGTCGAAGGATGAGAATGGAATCGACCGCTGGTTCGCTGATGGTGAGATGAACACTGCGCATATGGCGCTGGATTATCATATAGAGGCAGGCCGTGGCGATCAGGTTGCGATCTACTACGACTCTCCGGTCACCGATACTAAACGCGCTATCACCTACACGGAGTTGCGCGATCAGGTGGCCAAGTTTGCAGGCGTGTTACAGAACCAAGGCGTGAAGAAGGGCGATCGAGTCGTTATCTATATGCCGATGATTCCTGAAGCTGCGGTGGCCATGTTGGCTACCGCCCGTCTTGGTGCTATTCACTCCGTTGTGTTTGGCGGCTTTGCACCAAACGAGCTGGCTGTTCGGATCGACGATGCGGAGCCTAAGGTGGTTGTAACAGCCTCTTGTGGCATCGAGATCGCTAAAGTCATCCCTTACAAGCCGTTGCTGGACGAAGCGATTACCCTGTCTGCCCACAAACCACAAAAATGCGTTATTTTCCAACGCCCTCAGGTTGTTGCGGAGATGACCGAAGGCCGCGATCTGGATTGGGTGACCGAGATGGCCAGTGCCCAGGCTGTTGGCTGCACACCGGTTAAAGGCACCGATCCTCTGTATGTGCTTTATACCTCGGGTACCACAGGCAAGCCAAAAGGGGTTGTCCGCGATAACGGCGGTCATGCCGTGGCACTTAAGTACAGCATGAAAGCGATTTACGATATGAATCCGGGCGAGGTGTTCTGGGCGGCGTCAGACGTCGGCTGGGTAGTCGGACACTCCTATATCGTTTACGCCCCGCTGTTGGCCGGCCTGTCTACCGTATTCTACGAAGGCAAGCCTGTGCGCACCCCGGATGCCGGTGGCTTCTGGCGGGTCTGTGAAGAGTATGGGGTTAAGGCGCTGTTTTCGGCACCGACCGCCTTCCGGGCGATCCGCAAAGAGGATCCGGACTCACTGCTGCTCAAGCCCTACAATCTGTCCAAGCTTGAATACATCTTTATGGCTGGCGAGCGTCTGGATCCGCCGACCTATCACTGGGTTAAAGATACCCTGGGTGTACCTGTTGTCGATCACTGGTGGCAGACCGAAACCGGTTGGGCGATCTGCGGCAACCTGATGGGGGTCGAGGCGAAAGAGCCGAAAGCGGGCTCTTCAACCCTGCCTATACCAGGATTTGATGTACGGATTCTGGACGGCAAGGGTCATGAGGTTGAAGCCAACGAGCAGGGTAACGTTGCTATTAAGCTGCCGCTGCCGCCGAGCTGTCTACCCACCGTTTGGGGTGACTTTGAGCGTTTCCGTACTGGCTACCTGAATATCTTTGACGGCTACTATGTGACCGGTGATGGCGGTTATAAGGATGAGGAGGGTTACGTCTTCATCATGGGTCGTACCGATGACGTTATTAACGTTGCCGGACACCGTCTGTCTACCGGCGAGATGGAGGAAGTGGTGGCAGCCCATCCGGCGGTTGCCGAGTGCTGTGTTATAGGTATCAACGATACCCTCAAAGGACAGAATCCTGTAGGTTTGGTGCTGCTCAAGGATGGTGTGGAGATTGACGAGAAGCAGCTTGAAGCTGAGCTGGTAGCCGCAGTGCGGAAATCGATCGGTGCGGTCGCCTGCTTTAAGACCGCCATCGTAGTGCAGCGTTTGCCCAAGACGCGTTCCGGTAAAATACTGCGTAAATTGCTGCGTCAGATTGCCGACGGTGAAGAGTACAGTATCCCTTCAACCATCGATGATCCTGCTAGTTTGCCGGAGATCGCAGGCATTATGACTAACCACGGACTGATGAGCTAATCGCTCCTCGTTGATAAGTACCCCCCTTTTTAGCGGACTCATCTGAGTCCGCTTTTTTTTTGCGCCGTATCTGGGTACAGTCAGGAGATTGATAACACTCAGGGAGCTCGCTGTGCAGCAGACTGTCTTAATCGTGGATGATGAGATCAACATCACCCTGTCGTTTCAACGTCTGTTTCGCAAACAACCCTATAGGATTCTTACCGCCAATAGCGGCCAGCAAGCGTTGGAGATACTCGCAGCGGAAAGGGTTGATGTGGTGGTGTCAGATCAGCGCATGCCCGGCATGACCGGCGCTGAACTTTTTACCCTTGTTCAGCAGCGCTACCCACAGACAATTCGTCTGTTGCTTTCGGGTTATACCGATTTTGAAGCCCTTACCTTCGCCATCAACAATGGCGCGATCAGTAAATTTATTAGCAAACCCTGGAGCCGTGACGAGCTACAGCAAAGCCTGCAGCAAGCCTTGGCTCGCGCGCAGGCGCTCAGTTACCAGAGTGATTACGATCAGGCTTTTCATAACTCGACTCAGGGGATGTTACTGCTCGATACCGAATACCGTATTGTTTCATCCAACGCCGCTCAGCTTAAGCTAACCGGACATCAGCAAGCCGACCTGCTCGGCAGGACCCTGTTTGAGGTCTTTCCTGAGCTGGATCAGGCTCAGATTCAAAGCGCTATTCTCAGCGATCAACACTGGCAGGCAGAGCTTTGGTTGCTTAGATCGGATAAGAGCATCGCCTTGTTTGCACTGAGGCTGCAAGAGAACCCCGAGACTCAGCGACTCAGCTTTAGCTGTTCAGATATTACCCAGGCACGGCGTAATGAGCTCAGCAATCGTCATGACCTGCTGACGGGCTTGCTCAACCGGCAGAGTTTCGAGCATGAGGTTGCCGAACCGCTTGAGAATGCCAATAGCGAGTCGATGGTTGGGGTGATGTCGTTGGACCTGGTTAACTTTCGTCAGGTCAATGAAAGCTACAGCCATGCCATCGGCGACGAGTTGCTATGTCAGGTAGCCGCCTCACTGCGCGAGATGCTGATCGAGCACCCAGGGATTCAGCGTATCGCTCGGGTGGGCGGGGACGAGTTTGCGCTGTTGTGCATCGTGGCCGATAAGCCGGCGCTTATGGTTCTGTGCGATGCGCTACTGGACTGGTTTAAGGCCCCGGTCGAGGTTGGCGAACACAGCCTCTTTATTCGCTTTAAATTAGGCGTAGCTCTGGCTGAAAATGAGACAACAACAGCGTCCGATCTGATAAAGCAGTCCGCAACGGCTGCGGTGCGTGGGGATCAGACGCGGCGTTTTAATATCTATGCTGAGGGGATGCTGAAGGGTGCCAAGGAGCGAATGGAGCTTCATAATGACCTTCATAAAGTAATAACTAACAACGAGTTAGCGCTTGTTTATCAGCCAAAGATTGAAATTAAAACTGGCCGTATTGTGAGTGCCGAAGCGCTGGTTCGCTGGAATCATCCGACCAAGGGACTAATTTCACCGAACCAATTTGTCTATCTGGCCGAAGAGTCAGGGCTGATTCTGGACATTGGCGACTGGTGCATCGGCGAAGCCTGCCGACAACTGGCCCATTGGGAGTCCCAGGGTGTGGCTGCTGTTACGGTCGCGGTCAACCTGTCGCCACGGCAGTTTTCCGATTACGCCTTGCCGCAGCGGCTGTTGGCACTGCAAAGCCGTCATCGGCTGCAACACTCAGCGCTGGAGCTAGAGGTTACCGAAAGCACCCTGCTGGATGACAGCGATCGTGCGATCGACATGATGGAGCAGATTAGTGCCTTGGGGATTAAATTTGCCATGGATGACTTTGGTACCGGCTACGCCTCGTTTGACTACCTCAAGCGTTATCCCTTCTCAACCCTGAAGATCGATCGCAGTTTTATTATCAATCTTTGTAACAGCCCGCGTGAGTATGCGATCGTCAAATCGATGATCAAGATGGCCCGCCAACTGGAACTGTCCGTCGTCGCCGAAGGGGTGGAGGAGCAAAATCAGGTGGACACCCTCAAAGAGCTCGGTTGTGATTATATTCAGGGCTTCTTCTACAGTCGGCCGATAGCTGCGGATGATTTCGAGCAACTGTTGCGCGAGCAACCTTTCGTTATCAAAAGTGGTGCCTGATAGTATCAAGCGTGCCACCTGACCTTGGCGGTAAACATATAGCCTGCGCCGTAGATAGTTTTGATGATCTCTGGGTTATGCGGGTCTATTTCAATCTTTTTTCGTAATCGTGAGATACGTACATCGATGCTGCGATCGTAGGGCGATAGATAATCCCCCAGCAACTGATCGCGGCTGATAATGGTTCCAGAGCTACGAAACAGCGTGGTTAGCATATTTGCTTCGGTTGCACTGAGGTTTTCAACCCGACCATCGGTATGACTCAGGGTCAGGTTGCTGACACGAAAGCACCAGTCACCAAAACTAGCCTGTTCTTTGTCTTCTTGGTTTTTTGAATTAGCCCCCTGGAGTCGCCGTAATAAACTCTTCACGCGAGCGACCAGTTCGCGAGGTTCAAAGGGTTTGCTGAGATAATCATCGGCCCCTAGCTCCAATCCCAGCACCTTATCGGGCAGGCTGCCCCGCCCGGAGATAATGATAATGCCCATCTCATCATCGTCGCAGAGTCGCTTGACCAGAGTCAGGCCATCCATATCGGGTAGCCCCAGATCGATGATACAAAGATCCGGACGGTCCTTTAGCAGCGAACGGGACGCTTCAGTACCGTTAGTAAACAGCCGGGTATCGTAGCCAAAGGATTCCAACGTCAGACGGATCATCTGCCCCAGATCCTCTTCATCTTCAATCACGTACACCAGCGGTTGCGGTTGACTCATCGAGGAACTCCTAGATCGGCGCTGGGCCGCCGTCTGTCTCTGGTTTTAGATTAGCGTTGGCGCCAGACTGAGCCTTGATAATAGCCTGTTGCAGCTGCGCTTTGTCGAACGGCTTCTGAATTAGCGGGGCGCGGCTAGTGTTCGGTCCAAGCGCCTCACTGTAGCCTTCACTGTACCTTTCGCTGTACCCGGTCATCATCACCACAAAGGCATCAGGGTGGGAGACGTGAACCTGCTCTGCAACCTGAATGCCGCTGGCCTCGCCGGGCAGCACCAAGTCGGTGACCACCCCGGCGAGGCCGACGATGGTATCCAGTAGCGCCAACCCCTCATCGCCAGTGCCGGCTTCTACGACAACAAACTCCATCGCCACCAGTTGCCCCCGAACGACCGAGCGTACATCCGGGTCGTCTTCGACCAGCAGCACCAGTTGGTTCTCACCGAGTAACAGCTCTGAGGATTGTAATTCAGTTTTTTGCAGAGCGCTCTCAGCTTGAAGGCTGGTAGCGGGGAGTAGAATCCGTATCTCAGCGCCTTTTCCAGACTGGCTGAGAATACGAATGTAGCCACTGGATTGTTTGACGAAACCGTACACCATACTCAACCCCAAACCCGATCCTGCGCCGGTCTGTTTGGTGGTGTAGAAGGGCTCAAAGGCACGGACTAAGGTTTCTGAATCAAAACCCAGCCCTGTGTCGGTGATGCTGAAACAGGTATAGCTGCCTCTGACCACTTGCTCGTCATAGAGGCAGGGTTCGGTGATTTGGATCGGATCGACCCTGATGCTCAGGGTGCCCCCCTGGGGCATGGCATCGCCGGAGTTGAGCGCCAAATTCACCAACGCATCCTCAAATTGCCCCGGATCGACATAGATCAGCGGACAGTTGCCAGCGACCTGGGTTTTCAGGGTGATCGAATCCGGCAGTGAAGGACTGAGCAGCAGTTTCAATTCTGCTACCAGTTGCTGGCAGCTGATCAGGCTGGGTGTCAGCGGCTGTCGACGTGAAAATGCCAATAGCCGGCGGGTAATATCGGCGCCGCGACGGGTGGCTCGGACCGCGGGTTTGAGGTGGCGCAAACAGAGTTCTGGCGCGCCAATCTTTTCCTCCAGCTCGAGCAGATTACCCAGAATGATGGTCAGCAGGTTATTAAAATCGTGCGCCAGTCCTCCTGACATCTGGCCGACCGCGTGCATCCGATTGGCTTCAGCCAGACGTACTTCTGCCTGTTTCTGCTGGGTGATATCGATCGACAGGTTCAGGAAGCCGCTGACCTGCTCCTCGTTATCATAGAAGGGCAGCAGGGTCCGGCGGGTGATGATCTCCTCGGCGTTGCGCTGCAGACGGTGTTCGAAGGTCGATGGCTGTCCTGCCAGTGCGCCCTGGATGTGGTGCTCAATCTCGGCATACATCGCCGAACCCAGAATTTCCGAGGTAGAACGGCCCACCACGCTGGCTTTGTCGAGGCCAAACATATCAACATAGCCCTGGTTGACGAACACATACTGGTTGCGGTTGTTGATGTACGCCACTTGGGCGGGCAGGGCATCGAGAATCAATCGCTGGCGAGTTTCCAGTATCTCCAGTTCATCACCGGCGCTCTGGAGTTCAGCGAAGGCGCGCAGCAGTTCAAGGTTGCTGGCCTCCAGTTGCTGGGTGCGGGCAATGACCCGAGAATCGAGGGTTTTAATATTGCTGGAAAGCTGGTCAACCATCGAATCAAAGGATTCCGCCAGCAAGCCTAATTCATCCCTGCGGTGGATCCCACTTTTGGCCGATAGCTGCCCCTTGCTGACCAGGGCGGCGGTTTGAGAAAGCCGTCGAATCGGTGCAGTGAACCAGTTGGCGAACACCCAGGCCAGCAGCGACCCCAGGATCAAGCTGATGACGGCGATGACGATGATCCGGGTGCTGAGTAGTTCAGAGCTGCTCTGTAGGTCATCCAGGTATACCGATGAACTGATGTACCAGTCAAAACCGGGAATGTAACGCACCAGCGAGAGTTTTTCGTAGCGATAATTACCCGGATCATCCGGGGTATCCCACTTATAAAAAGCTTCCCGGTCTGTATCCGCGACACTGATCAGATCTGTCACGATGGGATTGCCGGTAACCGGGTTCAGCAGGTTGCCAAAATTTGTGCCG
>CAXBEA010000002.1:0-84874 GCA_963974645.1 uncultured Neptunomonas sp.
CACCGTTCTGCGAGAGGCTGAGGGTGAGATTCCCTTGGTCTACTCTCCTCAGCTACTGCGCGTCGAAGGTGCGGGGGTTATTTTACTATCTCTACCTGATTGAAGACATCTACAGTCGGAAGATCGTCGGCTGGGAAATTCATGAAAGCGAGAGTGGTGAATACGCCGCGACGCTGATGCAGCGAACCGTGATGGCGGAGCAATGCTTTCGACAACCGTTGGTGCTGCACTCAGACAATGGTGCCCCGATGAAGTCCGCCACCCTACTTGCCAAACTGGACGAGCTGGGAGTAACCCCGTCACGCAGCCGGCCCAGAGTTAGCAATGACAACCCGTACTCGGAGTCGCTGTTCCGAACCCTGAAATACCGCCCTACCTGGCCAACAGAAGGGTTTTCGGATCTGGCGGCAGCGCGGGCATGGGTTCAACGTTTCGTCGACTGGTACAACCATGAGCATCGACACAGCCAGATCAAGTATGTGACGCCTGTGCAGCGCCACAATGGCGAAGATGCTGATCTTTTGGAACAACGCCACGTAGTCTACCAGCAGGCCAAGGCTAAGCGGCCAGAGCGTTGGTCAGGAGGAATTAGAGACTGGGAGCCAGTTGGAGATGTGATGTTGAATCCTGACCGTGCAGAGAAGACGCTCGATCAGGCAGCATAAAATCGGTGAACGCGACAACTACCTTGAAAAACGCCGTGCTGGTAACGTTTGAATTGACGGGATTTTTGGACTTCTATGCCCTCCAAAATCAGCTGTAGATCGGTCCAGCTCAGCGCGTGCTGCCCGGTCGCCGATGGTCGTACCCGGAACTGTCCCTGCTCCAAGCGCTTACTCCACAGACAGAAACCAGAGGGCTCGAAATAGAGCACCTTCATCTGGTTTTTGCGCCGATTGACGAAGACAAAATAGTGCCCGCTGAGGGGGTTGTGTCCGAGCTGATTCTTTACCTGGGCAGTGAGCCCGTTAAAGGAGCGACGCATATCGGTCGGCTGGGTGCAGAGCCAGATACGGGCCTGATTACCGGGCGCGAACATTAGCCCTGACTCAGGCGCAGCTCAACGCCATTGCCTAAACTGAGCACGATATTCCAGGCACGCCCCTCGCCAGATGAGGACAGCGCACCGAGATCGATAAAGGATACCTCTTGATTTGCTGCCGCTGTCGGCAGAGCCTGATCATCAGCCAGTCGTTTGCGCCAATTGCAAAAGCTGGCATAGCCAATGGCCTGTGCGTCACAAAAGCGAGCGGCGGATTGGCCGCTGCTCTGCCATTGATCAATAAGGGCGTGCCATTGTTCGGGGGTCCGACGGGGTGTATAGGTCATGCGCTGCCTCCTAAATAAATGAGAAGGCCAGCTTATCGCGCGTAAAAGTGGTTGGGCAGAACGTCTTAGAATGAACGGTTACGGTTTAAGCGCACAAAAAAGGCGAGCCATCTGGCTCGCCTTTTTTCGGTTAGACTTATCCGCGAACGGCTAAGACCACTGCCAGCCTATCTAGAGTGGCTTTCGCGCCAGTTCTGGCAAACTCCCCGTTAACCCCATCGCTAATTTCATCGCCTGGTGCCTGAGAGGCGTTATTCGTTGCGCCATCCCCAGTCCCAAATTTCTGATCAATTTCAAGGGGGCACTATTATTGCTAAAGCCTCGGCAAAATAGATCCATACTCGCCATCATCATCAGGTTATGCTGCTGACGGGCTTTCTGATACCGGTGCAATACTTCCTGGCTAGCCCAATTTTCACCCGCCGAAAGCGCCAGACCAATCTCTTCAGCGAGCTGCGCTGCGTCGAGCAAACCTATGTTTACTCCCTGCCCCGCTAATGGGTGAATCATATGTGCCGCATCACCCACTAGAGCCACACCCGGTTTGCTGTACTGCAACGCATACTGACTCCGTAATAGAAAACTAGCCCGACCCTGCAAGGCCTCGATAGCACCCAGCTCTCGAGGAAAACTGGCCACCAATTCAGCCAGAAACAGCTCATCACTCAATCCATTCAGACGCTTAATTTCAGTGGGGGTGTTGTACCAGACAACCGAACCTCGGGGGCCCGAGAGGGGTAAAAACGCCTGAGGACCACTAGCAACAAACCGTTGCCAGGTAATATCCTGTTGCGATGCCGCTGTCTGCACGCTGGCAACTAGGGCCTGCTGGGGATAGGACCAGTTATGCACGCCTATACCAACCTGTTGCCGCACCCAGGAATCCCCACCGTCTGCCGCCACCAATAGCGAACACTCAAACAGCGCGCCATCCTGACAGCTCAATCGCGATCGTTCAGGTTTATAGTCGAGCTGGCTGATCAGCCCCGGACAGTGAATCTGAATCGAATCACACTGCTCGATGCGCTCCCAGAGCGCCAACTGTAAGACTCTATTCTCGACGATATGACCCAACACCGGCTGATCAATATCGGCACAATCGAACAGGGTATCCCCACGCCCCCGAGTCTCCCAGACACGCATTCTGCGATAGGGACAAAGCCGTCGCTGCTCAACCCCAACCCAAGCACCCATTTTTTTCAGCAAAGTTTGTGACGCAGGACTGAGGGCCGAGACACGAAGATCATGCGGCTGGTCGGCAGCAAAAGGCGCAGGCGCCTGCGCATCAAGCAGCAAAATCTTCAGACCACTGTCAGCCAGCGCGCAGGCCAGCGTCGCCCCGACCATGCCAGCACCCACGATAGCGATATCGAAAAACTGTACCGGGGAAAGATCGGCAGCTGTAGATTGAGAAGTAGTCATGAAACTATATCCGGGAGAATCAGACGCGATTATAGCAGCCGTTTCAGAAACACCCGCATCTCCTTTTCGGTCTGTTTATCCCCCTGCTGCTGTGCGATCTCAATCCCCTGCTGATAGGTTTCGATCGCCGCTGCGGTTTGTCCTTGCAACTGCTGCGCCTTAGCGAGCAGCTTCCATGCCGCTGAATAGTCGGGCTTCAGCGCCAGACACTGGTGCAAATGTTCGACGGCAAGCTGGGCATCTCCCTGTGTCAGATAAGCATTCCCCAGTCCAAAGCGTAGCTCTGCACTGTCTTTGCCCTCTGCCAGCATTTTTTCTAACCCCTTGATCATCTCTGACTCCCACTGAATAGATGCGATTCATTCTATCTTGAGTTGTTTATAAGGGAAAAAATGTAGCGCCCCCCTTTTGGCTGATGCCTTTACCCTTATCGCTGACGATAAGTATTCCCTGCTGGCGACACTCTCAAGATCTTCAAAGTTACTTAATCCGCGGTTTGCAGAGGCCGTTCCATGGCCCGCAGAGAGCACACTGGACTGATTCACAGGTCTCCCAACCTAGCTGATGATTTATCAATGATGCTTATACAACCCCAATTGCTGAATATCATTCCACGAGGTACTTAGATGGCATCGATAGCACTGTTTTACTGATGCATTGGGCTGCCCGGCAATTTTTTGCGACATCATTTTATAATGTGGCTTGTAGTGACTCGGCGGCGCTTGGTGACATTGTGAACAGTCGGTGGAGTTGGTTGCTGGATGGCGATAATCGGCTAATAACCAACGGTTGGTACTATGGCAGGCGCCACAATCATCACTAAACAACTTAAAATGTCGGTCATCATTAGCATGGCAGCTGGCACAATTTAACATCGCCTCACGCTTCGATAACAGCGGATTATCACGGCCATGAAGATCAATATGCTGTGTCAATTCACCGAACATTTGAGCACTCTTGGTCGCACCCTCATCGGGCTGCTCCGGCAGCGTTTCAATCATAGTCACCAATAATTCATGGTCCATCTGTGTCGGTGTGGCCGTCTTACCCTGGTGTTCAGTATGACAAAGACTGCATTCTTGCACGTCGGCATGAAACGCGGTTGGCTGGCGAATTAATAGTGACTCATCATTGGCGTGACACAGGATGCATTGCTTGTCATCAACGCCGGAAAAAGGCTGATGACAGCTCTCACACTGGTTGTTGAGGATCTGGTGCGCCTGCGATAAATCGCCGGGGGACGACAACGACTGCCAGCTTGTGTTGGCGTTAAGTTCTTTGAGTTTCTCTTGCACCGCCGATTGGGTGCCCAGGACGACACCCGCTATCAGGATGCCAAATGAGATAAGTGCAATAGCTAGATAACGACTCATTCAAACCACCTCAAGCCAAAGTAAATGCCCGAAAAGATATGCCAGACCAGTAATAGATATAGCACCACAGAAATGACGATATGCAGCTTTAACCAGCGCATAAAGATGCGTTTAGTGTGGTCATGAACAGCAATGCTATATTCGACGTCAGCAATGGATTCGCTTAGCATTAACGCGCGCTGCGCGGTGGGCAGCTGTTTGAAATTTTGGCTATCAAACTGCTGCCTACCTAACATTGAGGGCAATAAGCGTGAGAAAAAGCCACTGAAGGGTTGTAGCCTGTGACGCTCCTCCACACAACAGGTTTGTAACTGATATTGTGCATAGTGATACGCGGCCATCAGGCCCTCAAGCAACTGCTTCTTGTCTTTGATATCGCTACTGATCTGGCTTAGCAGATAACGGCCGATAAAACCACTGAGCACGACCACCAGGGTCATGGCGGTGAGGCTGATGCCGCTAACGCTATTAAATTTATGCCCGGTGTGGATCATGACAAATACGGGGCCGATCACCCCGCCATAGATATGCAATGCTAATAGGCTACGCATGGAAACATAAGCGGTTAGCCATTTTTTCAGTGCATTGCTACGCTTAATAAATAAATAAAACAGGGGCATTAACATCAGTAGCGAGCCACTGACTCCAAAAAAACCACCGAGTGCGCTACCGGCAAAATAAGGATCGGAGTGAAAGGTAAACCCCAGCCACACCAGCAGCAACAACAGCACCAGGCTGCTCATCAAAATGCGTTCACTCTCCTTCATGATGCTTCCTCTATAGATCCACAACCAGATCTTCTTTAGCTCGTGCCTGGCACGCCAAGATCATGCCTGCGGCTTTGTCATTGTCATCGAGCCCATCTTCGCACTCCATCGTTACCTTGCCAGAAATTAGCTTGGTCATGCACATACCACAGCTTCCCATACGGCAAGAATTGTCAATTTCCACACCGATGCTCTCGGCCACATCTAATAGGGTGCAACACTCGGGCTGTGGCGCTGTTTTTTTAGACTGCTGAAAGGTGACCTGAGGGTCCCCCTCAACCGCGCTGTCTATCGAAACGGTTTGTTTGGGTTTACCGGTGCCAAAAGCTTCAGTCTTGAGGTTGTTTTTTTGTACACCAAGCTCATCTAACATGGTTTTTATTGCACCCATCATCGTGGGGGAGCCGCACAAATGAATTAAATGCGAAGTAATATCGGGCACCAAAGAGCTAATACGTTGGGCGCTGATACGCCCCTGCTCGGCATACTCAGCCTCGGCATTGTCATCGGCTGTAAAGCAGTGCAGGTGAAGGTGCTCGTTGCGCGCATTCAGGTACTCCAGCTCCTGTCGAAAGATAAAATCCTCCAGCGTGCGGCAAGAAAACAAGAAATAAATAGGCTTTTTCCAACCCGAATCGGTGAGATAGCGCAATACCGTCATCAATGGCGTGATGCCCACCCCTCCGCCAATGAGCACAATACTTTCTGCGCTGCTGCCATCGAAGGTAAACTTGCCGCCGGGCTTGTCCGCTTCAATTAAAGTCCCTTCTTTAACTCTGTCGTGCATGAAGCGCGACATTTTCCCGTGCTCCTCGCGCTTTATGGTGAGTTCACAGTAGTAACGCTGCGAAGGTGATGACGCGATGGTATAGGCACGCTTGACGACTTCGCCATCAATATCCATGCGCATAGGCAAAAATTGGCCGGGCTCGTAGGTAAAGGGAATCGCGCCACCATCGGCATTTACCAGGCGAAATGTTTTAACGGTTGGCGTTTCCTGAAAAATACGTATCACCTGAAGGCGTCCGTTCCATCTGGGCGTCGGCACCGGTGATGCGATGGGCTCATCCGAAGGTGTCACGCTGTCTGAGTCCACCAGCTGTTTTAATAACCGGGTCGCATGACGCATTCTAAAGAAGTGAATGAAAAGCACTGTCACCGCAAAGGTTAGTAATAAACCGAGTAGAAACCAATGAAAAAAAGGTGTAGGGGCCGCGCCCTGCTCTGTATTTTTGGGGCTAATACTCAATTCGGTTTTAAACCAGTCGAGGGCGATATCACGGGGTTTTCTACCTTCCGCTAACGCTTGTTGCACCGCCAGGCCGCTATCAAAGATACCTAAGCCTTGGTAAAGCAGCTGAGTGGCCGTTTTCATGGCAAAAAGGTCGGTATTTTCCGTCGCGCCGGCGAGCTGATTTAGCTGGGTTGTAATGATGCTCATGCCCTCTAACATTCGCTGTTGCGCTTGCTGTTGAACTTTATCGCGTTCAGCAGCTGTTAGCTTGGGCAGAGCCATTAATGTCGGGTACAAATTTTTAGGGGTAGGCAACGCACCTTGCATGCCCAAACGCATGCTGTCCATGTCAAAGCCGCCCATGCCCCCTTTATTCCCCATGCCCCCTTTATTGCCCATGCCGCCTGACGCTGGCTGGGGTGGGACATTAACTTGAGCTAATAACTGACCGCTTATTTGCGGCGCCGTATCGCCAGGGGCCCCGGCGGGGTGATGTTTTTCATGATCAGATTGTGCTGATGCAGTATTAATCAACGAAAAAAACAATAATCCAGCTAGGGATAATCTCCCCACATGTAGCATGCGGGGAAAGGTATGTCTCAACATGTAAACGTCCTTGTAACTAATTATAACGGTGCTGATGCAGGAGAATTATCGGCTGTTAACTGTTGGCGTTGCTCGTCAGTCAGCAGGGTGGCGGCCTCACCCACCATCTGAATAAAGCCCAGCCGCTGTTTCACTTTAAAGTTTTCTATTGCTTTAATTGTTGCTTCAATTTCACTGAACACAGGTGCCCCCTCAGAGGTTAATTGCCACAGGTGCTGTTCGGATAGTTCAATGTTTTCATTTAATTTTTGATCGGTAAGCTGCCAGCGTGCTTGCAGCTGCTGAAGTTGTTGTTGTTGCGCGTCAGCTAAATCTCCGCTATCGAGGAAAAAATTTTCAGCACCAAGATGATACAGGTGCAAGGCACCAGAGAACCCCGGCAGATTGTTTATAACACTATCGGTTTTAGCGGGTTTCATTCGCCCCATCATTGCTAAATTTGCGTTCATTCCCTGCTTGCCCTTCATCCCCTGCATGCCCTTTATATTCTTCATGTCCTGCATGCTCTTCATGTCCTGCATTCCCTTCATGTCCTTCATGCCGTTCATGTCCTGCTTGCCCTGCATGCCGTTCATGTCCTGCTTGCCCTGCATGCCCTTCATGCCGTTCATGTCCTGCTTGCCCTGCATGCCCTTCATGCCTTTCATGTCCTGCTTGCCCTTCATGTCCTGCATGCCCTTCATGTCCTGCATGCCCTTCATGTCCTGCATGCCCTTCATGTTCTGCATGCCTTTCATGTCCTGCATGCCTTTCATGTTCTGCATGCCTTTCATGTCCTGCTTGCCCTGCATGCCTTTCATGTTCTGCATGTCCTTCATGTCTTGCATGCCTTTCATGTCTTGCATGCCTTTCATGCCTTTCATGTCTTGCATGCCTTTCATGTCTTGCATGTCTTGCATGTCCTTCATGTCCTTCATGTCTTGCATGCCTTTCATGTCTTGCATGCCCTGCATGCCCTTCATGTCCTGCATGTCCTGCATGTCTTGCATGTCTTGCATGTCCTGCATGTCTTGCATGTCCTGCATGTCTTGCATGTCTTGCATGCCTTTCATGTCTTGCATGTCCTTCATGTCTTTCATGTCCTGCTTGCCCTTCATGCCTTTCATGTCCTGCATGCCCTTCATGCCTTTCATGTCCTGCATGCCCTTCATGTCCTGCATGTCCTGCATGTCCTGCATGTCCTGCATGTCCTGCATGTCCTGCATGTCACCAGTATGCTTGTGCAACGATGAAGGAGGCGCATCTGAAGGGGTAAGCTGTTGTTGCACACTTTTTACCGCCACTTGGGCAGCATTGATTTGTTTCTTAAGCGCACCGTCATCGGTTGCGGCGGTTGATACGCTCGAAAAACTCAGCAGGAGAACAAAACCGGTGTTACGAAAATAATCAGTCTTTGACATTAAGGGGTTAAAAATATCCATTGCAACGATTCCTTGTAGTAAATATTACACTCAGTATTACCAGCCGCACAAAACCCTCCATGACTACAGGGTTACTGTGCTTTCCCACCTCAAACAGCCAGCGACAGTTAGCTGGCTGATTTTGGCCGAACTTTTAGACACTTGTATACGTGGTAGTTCCCAAAGCCACTGCCCTTATAACTGATTTCTTGATCTGCATCACAGCGATAAGGACACCTGCGAGCAAGTCCCTTGCGCCTCTGAAAACCCAAAAAGGGACCCTGATCGGGTGGAGGTAACGGGATTGCGCCCGTTGCCCCTCCCACGCCACCGGACATGCGGTTTTCCGCATCCGGCGGTTGAACCCGGTGCCATCTATTCATGACACCGCGAGATCATTAGGTGTGACTAAGCCGTATTGTCTTAATCGCTTATTGTTTAAGCTGGCGCGTCTCGCCGCTCGCCACGCTCCCGCGCGAAAGTCCACGCGTTTGAGACTCCGAGACAATACACCCAGCTGCTTTAACTTATTTATCCGCCCGCGCCGGCTATGCCAGCGCTGCCAGAAACATTTCCTCATGTGCCTGCGGGTCCAGGATAAGATTCCCGCCACGTTATCGACGGTTATACCGAAGTTGTTCCCCAACCCCGCACAACCAAAGCTGCGTCGCGCGGCTCGTTACTAGTCATACAGTATCGCAAACAATTGCTCGCTTGCCGTATCGCGCGCTTTCCGATAGGCATCGAGCGCGTGCGAGACCGACGCGCTGACTTCGCCTTCCATTGCCACAAACTGGTTGGCTTCGTCGACGGGCAGGCGTGCATTCGCGATGGAAGGTGCGAGCATTTTCAGCGGCAGCATCCAGGGATTGCGCTTTTCTGAAAACATCATGTTGTTGATACGCATCGGGTGCATCCATTTCAGCATTTCCGCACTCAACGGATTGGCGAACGCGGTAACCCACGGGCTGATCGTGTTCTTGTACAACAGTTCGTTCCATTCCGACATGACTTGCACCTTCTCAAACGATTTTTTCGGGTACTCATACTGAATCTGTTCGACCTGACGTTCTTCGAAACGCACTGTGTACTGCGGTTTGCTGCAATCGGATTCGCCGGTTGGATCGCTGATTTTCATCTCGTACAAACCGGGCTCGAGCGCGTCGAGCTTGCCGGTGCTTTCCAAAATCGCGCGATGTTCCAACTTGGCGACATCTGCTGACACAAAGATACCCAGATGGCCGACATGCGTATTGAGAAGATAGACAATGCGTTGTCCGGCCTGCTTCAGATCAGCGGTAGTCGGGTATACGGTCGGTATCCAGTTGAGCGCCTGGTGCGGTGGCGTGATGTTGTCGCCGCTGGACGCAAAGATCACCAGCGGGTTACGCATGCGCTTCAGGTCGACATAGCAGCAGTCGCAAACCTGCATGATCCCGCGCTCCAGCTTGTTGCCGATGAAGAGGTTTTCGACCATCGACAGAATTTCCTCGCGGCTCAGGAAGCAATACCCTGTCCACCAGCGTTCGAAATCCAGGAAGCGCTCGCGCTCGGTATCGATATGCGTAAAAAATTTATAGTTTTTGTCCCAAAGTGTGTTGGCCGGATTCAGGTTTTCAAAGTTTTTTACCAGCCAGGCGCCGTCAAGCCGGCCATTGCCAAGGTCGGCCAGCAAATGGGCCATCCAACTTCCGCCCATCAAGCCGCCTGCCAAGCGCATCGGATTCACATCGGATTCGCCCGCCCAATATGACATCGGCGAGCCGTTGATCACTGTCGCTCCGGTCAAGCCTTCGCAATCGGCTGCCAGCAGCATTACCGCCCAACCGGCTTGGCAGTTACCATAGAGTACCGGTGCCTGACCATTATGCCGACTGCGCACCTCCTCGACAAAATGGCGCAACGCGTGCAGTACATCGATCAGCGTCTGGTTCGGGCATGGTAACTGGAAAAACATGACGAAGTAGGTCGCATGCCCTTCATGCAGCGCCATGCCGACTTCTGAGTCGCGCTTGAATCCACCGATTCCCGGGCCGTGTCCGGCACGCGGGTCGATGATGATCACGGGCGGTTTTTTGTCGTCGAGATAATCTTCTGCGCAATCTTCGTGGCAACCTGTGATACGCAGCAGCGCGTAATTTGCCGGACGTTCAAAGAGTCGCGCGTCGAGAACCGTTTCATATTCGAAGGCAAGCGGAGGAGGCATGCCTGCTTCCTCGTGCGTCAGCATGTTGTCGGCCCGTTCCCGCAGTGAATCGAGGAACAGTACGCTGCGCTGCCAGCGATCTATCTGATAGTGCAATGCCTGCTCGATGAACGAATCCGGTGCAGCGCTGGCGAACTCCGCTGCCGCAACATGCAGCATCTCGGTCGACTGCGGCACGGGATTCAGATCCGCCTTGGGCTTGGCAGTCCTGCTGCCTTTTGTCGTATTAACGTTGATTGATCGATTGTAATCCTGCATGGCAAAACCTCTGGAGATGTAAAAAATTGTCGGGGCGGGGCACATGTATCCGGGCTAACACTCCCTTTGCCAGCGTCAAGATCGCCACGTCAAGCCGCGACGCGTTTGGCGACTACTTTTTCTGTTATGGCCCCGCGGGGAAGAGAAAGGCAATGCGGCTGTAACCGACCACCCACCACAAGTTCTGGTGGATATTGCGTAACGCCGCGCGCGACAGTTCGATGGCGCTGGCCACGTCCAACGGCTCGCTTTCCATCAAAATTGCCTACTCGCTTTTCATCGCGATATCGGTGCTGGCGCCAATTGTGCGCTTGGTTCACGGTTCACGTCTGCCTTCATTTCTGGCTCCTCGTAAACATGCCTTTCATGTCTTTCGTGCCCTTCATGCCCTTCATGTCCTTCATGTCTTGCATGCCCTTCATGTCTTGCATGCCCTTCATGTCTTGCATGCCCTTCATGTCCTTCATGTCCTTCATGTCCTTCATGTCTTGCATGCCCTTCATGTCCTGCATGTCCTTCATGTCTTGCATGCCCTTCATGTCCTGCATGTTTTGCATGCCCTTCATGCCCTTCATGTCCTTCATGTCTTGCATGTTTTGCATGTTTTGCATGTCTTGCATGTTCTTCATGCCCTTCATGCCCTTCATGTCTTGCTTGCCCTGCATGTCCTGCATGCCACCTGTATGCTTGTGCAACGATGAAGGAGGCGAATCTGAAGGGGTAAGCTGTTGTTGCACACTTTTTACCGCCACTGGGGCAGCATTGATTTGTTTCTTAAGCGCACCGTCATCGGTCGCGGCGGCTGATACGCTCGAAAAACTCAGCAGGAGAACAAAACCGGTGTTACGAAAACAATCAGTCTTTGACATTAAAGGGTTAAAAATATCCATTGCAACGATTCCTTGTAGTAAATATTACATTCAGTATTACCAGCCGCACAAAACCCTCCATGACTACAGGGTTACTGTGCTTTTCCACCTCAAACAGCCAGCGACAGTTAGCTGGCTGATTTTGGCCGAAATTTTAGACACTTGTATACGGAGTAGTTCCCAAGTCCTAGTTTTTATAACTGATTTTTTTGATCTGCATGCGATAAAAAGAGACTTCTGTTTCGCTGGTTAAACTTACCCTCTAGCGCAATGGATTTTCACTTCTTTGACCTGACCCCCTGATAGAACTATCTGACTGCGCCACAGCACCCCAGCCGATCTCTTGCAACCAGGTCCCTGTTGCTAGCCCTTGTTGCTCAGTCTTTGTAATCGGGTCTTGATAACCGAGCCTCGGAGACGCAACAGTGCTGAAACAACAGGCCACCCTGTGCCTGAAAACAATCCAAGCAGGGACTTTCAACAGCACTACGCGGGGGCGACATTAGCCGTTATAATCACGCCTCTGCCCGCCATCGTTAACCTCCTACCGGCCTACTCCTGTGATCGACACCAACCTTTCTCCCATTGAGTTCCAGCCTATCGGACAGATCCACTCCTGCTTTAAGGAGAAGTTTGGCATTCCGCGGCAACCAGGGCTGGCGACTACCGCGCTAGCGGAGCTAGAGTTGATCAGCGACTATGCCAATATGGATGCCGTGCGAGGTCTCGATCAGTGCAGTCATATCTGGGTACTGTTTATTTTTAGCGAACACCTGAAACGAGGCTGGACCCCGCTGGTTCGGCCGCCTCGATCCCAGGGCGGCAAGAGGGGAGTTTTCGCGACTCGGGCTACATTTCGTCCCAACCCCATCGGCATGTCGGTGGTTAAACTGGAGCGAATTGAGCAGCGCTGCGGCAAGCCGATCTTACATTTATCCGGAATCGACATCCTCGATGGAACCCCTGTAATCGACATCAAGCCTTACTTGCCGTACGCCGATAGTCTCGCCGAGGCTCACTACGCCTATGCCAGCGACGGCCAAAAACAAAATTTAAGGGTCCAGTTTAATGAACCGGCCCAGACTTCACTGTCTAAACATCCAGCGCCGGCACCCTTCCAGCAACTAATCGAAGATGTTCTCAGCTGTGACCCACGTCCGACCCATCGCCGCAAAGCCACGGATGAGCGCATTTACGGAACACAGCTTGAGTGTTACAACGTTCGCTGGAAAATAGATCAAGAGACTGTCCAAGTCATCGCCATCGATGATCTGACGAAGCCTGAACATGGGCGCAGCCCAAACCGAAAACCTTAGCTGATACGCAGGTGCACTATGAAACTGATCGCTTCTTTATTACTAACCCTGACCCTGAGTCATACCGCGCTTGCCGACGTCGAAAAGCCAAACTCGACGATGCAGGCTCAGCAGCTAATCGCAGAAGTACTTAACAATGTCGATTGGCAGCTACTGATCCGAGTCCAGCAGAAACTGCTGGTGAACATGGATCTGCTGCTACCCTACACCCAGGAATACCTGCAGTGTCTGCAACAAGAGGGCGTCATCAAAGAGGGACAAAGCCTGGATATACCGACCATCTGGAGCCAGGCCAACAATGTCTCAAATACCTGCTCGGTGATTCTCAGCTCGCTGATTGGCAAGCTCGATTTCGATATCACTCAAGAAGAGCTTGAACGGGGCCTAAGCCCGGAATACCGCGACATGCTCAAGAAGAGCCTCTAGGAATCGTCTTATGGCGCGTTTTTCCCAAGATAGATCCAACCGCCGTTTCTATCAACCACCGAAAAAGAAAGCTCTGGATACAGCCTCTTTCGAGGTTGCTATCAGCGGGCTGAGTCACGATGGCCGAGGTCTGGCTCGGCCCGCTGGAAAAACGCTGTTTGTCGAGGGCGCCTTGCCCGGCGAGCGCGTCAGGGCGCGTTATACCCTGCAGAAGAGTAAGTACGACGAGGCGCGCACACTGGAGCTGCTCAACCTCAGTACTGAGCGCACAACACCCGCCTGCCCACATTTCGCAGAATGCGGAGGATGCCAACTGCAGCACCTCTCTGCAAATGCCCAGATTCACCACAAGCAGCAACAAGCGCTGAATCAGTTACAGCGTATTGGCGGTGTAACGCCGGAAACAATCCTTAACCCCCTCGACGCGGCACCTTGGCACTACCGCCGGCGTGCACGCCTGGGTGTCTTCAAAGACAAGCGCAGTGGTCGTTACTCGCTGGGATTTCGTCAACAGCGAAGCAATCAGCTGGTTGCCGTTGATCAGTGCCCGGTACTGGAGAATCCTGGTGACCAACTGATAACAGCGTTCAATCAGCTCCTCAATCAACTCCAGCAGCCTTTATCGATTAGCCATATTGAGATCTGTCTCGCCGATACAGCCGCAGCGCTGGTACTGCGTCATCCCAAGCCCTTAATTGCTGGCGACCAAGCTGCTCTGACCAGGCTAGCCAGCAACCTGGATTTTGATCTCTACCTGCAACCCGGCAGCGCAGATACACTTAAACCCGCAGCCGGCACTGTGCCTCGTGAACTCTATTATCAATTGCCCGATCAAAATCTGGCGTTACATTTCAGTCCTCGTGACTTCACCCAGATCAACCCTGCGATCAACCAGCAGATGATTAGCCTGGCACTGCAGCTGCTCCAGCCGGGACCTGAGGACAGAATTCTTGACCTGTTTTGCGGTCTGGGAAACTTCACCCTGCCACTGGCACGTAAGGCAAGAGAAGTCGTGGGCATCGAAGCAATCGAGACCCTGGTTGAACGCGGCCGAACTAATGCAACCCTGAATCAGATCGATAACGCTCTATTCTATGCCGCTGATCTAACCCAACCGATTAGCGATAAACCGTGGTATGGCGGCGGTTTTGCCAAAGTGCTGCTCGACCCGCCCCGCGCCGGCGCCTTTGAATTGATTCAACCCTTGGCAAAACTCGCCGCCCAGCAAATTCTGTATATCTCCTGCGACCCTGCGACTCTGGCAAGAGATGCCGGTGAATTGGTCAAATGTGGTTATCGGCTAAGCCACTGGGGAGTCATGAACATGTTCCCGCATACCAGCCATGTCGAGTCTATTGCACTCTTTGAGCGCTAACGTTTCGGGTTGAGCGCTAACGTTTCGGGTTGAGCGCTAACGTTTCGGGCATCCGTTTTTCGGGCATTGATTGTTCGAAAGTAACGGAGAATTAACAGAAACTCTCACAAGAGAGCCAGAGAACCCCTCTCGCAAGAGATGCTGCTTGCGAGAGAGGTTCATGAGCAACCTAGAAGATAAGAAACCGCAGCAAAATATCAGGCGAAGGCTTTTTCCAGTGGCGGAACAACCTGCTTTTTACGGCTGAGAACACCCTCAAGCCAAGCCTTACCCTCAATGATTGAGGTGTTGAAGGCCTTCTCTACCATCGTCAGATCCTCACCAACCACCAGCAGCTCGGAGCCCTCTCTCATGATATCGGTGAGTAGCAGGCAAACACTGTGGCGCCCGCCCTCCTGCTTAACCTGGGCGATATCGGCCTGCAGCGCCTCTTTAAGGCTATCGAACACCGATAGATCAACGGTTTCTAGCTGACCGATGCCCACCCTTTTTCCGTTCATTTCGAAATCTTTAAAGTCTCGCATCACCAATTCACGTACCGGCGTGCCGTCCACTTTGGACTTCACTTTGAACATCTCAACGCCGTAGGCTTTGTAATCGTCGATACCTGCAATCGCCGCCAGCGCTTCCACCGCCTTGATATCCAGGTCGGTGCAGGTTGGTGATTTAAAGATGACCGTATCACTAAGAATCGCGCTCATCATCACACCCGCGATCGCTTTGGGGATCTCGACATTGTAGTAATCGTACATCTCTTTGATGATGGTATTGGTACAGCCCACCGGACGAATCCAACACTCAAGCGGTGCCGAGGTGGTGATATCCCCCAACTTGTGATGATCGACAATACCCAGAACCGTCGCTTCGGAAAGGTCATCAGGACTTAGGGCACGGTCGGAGTGGTCTACGATATAAACGTTTTCGCCGGCAAATGACGTTTTTAGCAGCGGCGCTTCCAAACCGAACCGATCAAGGATAAACGCAGTTTCAGGGTTGAGTTCTCCCTGACACGCAGCTACCGCCTCCTCACCGATGGCGTTTTTAAGATACGCCAAGGCAAGCGCAGAACAGACTGAATCGCTATCCGGAATTTTGTGCCCAAGTACGTACGCAGTCATAATTAGCTCCTATAAATTTGCGCGCACTATAACAAAAAAACACAGTGCCTCAGTCAAGACCTTGGTCGATTAAGTCATTTAGCGGAGAAAACTACGGTAGAAGGGTACAAATAGAGGACGATGTACGAGTCAGCTCTATGTTTACAGTCCCCATTTTTTTGCCCGGTTACAAAGCGCGAAATAACACCGTGGGAAACAGCATCAATCCACGCTGGATGTTAACCCACAACAGGTTATGCTCTAATTAGTGGTGCTGAATTAACGACGACAAGGGATCTTCAGGATAAGAGCCACTCGCCGTTTCGCAGCACCGCACCGATACTTACATCGCAGGACAACACCGATGGCTGATAAAGGCAAAGACAAGAACAGAGAAGATGACCAAGAGAGTGCTCAAGCCCTGACGCCCGAAGACCGTATTAACAAACTCGAGAAAGACAGGTTAATCAGTAGGATTTTCATGGGGGTGTTATTGTTTGCCGTTATCGGCCTAACCTCCACGCTAATATACAATTCAACCCAGGGCCCAGACCCTCTGACCTCCGAGAACAGCCGACGGCTCGAATCGATACAGCAAGAGATGACACAATTAAAAACCGCTCTGGAAGCAACCCAGACCTACAATGACAATGCCCAGCGGCTTGAGGGAAAACTGGATCGAATCATAGCAACGATTGAGCTGAATAATTTCACCGCATTACGCAAACTCATGGTCGGACAGGAGGCTAGCTACCAGCAGTTCATAACCGCCCTGCAACAAGGGATGTACGATATATCCCGCATGGTTAAAGGTTCACGTACCTGGTACGAGGTTTATAAAGAAGACCTGAATCTGGTTATTCGTGATAGCAAGGAGCGAGAGCAACAACTCAACAAGGGAGTTACAGCGCCCCTAAAACGCGAGATAGTGACCGATGCAAAGCAGTAGTAGCGTTTTGTAGAAAGGAGCTTTGGCACAGACACAACAACTGCAAACAATTACTTAACAGATTTTATTAATGCGACTTAAATATCACGGATGATGTAAAAACGAGGAGAACCCAGGCCCTCAGCCCTGCTCGGAATCGATCGAAGCCATCACTGAATCGGTGTATCGAGTACCAGCTACAGTCGTCTCATTGATAAGCTGGTCGAGCTCCGTTACCACCGACAGCGGCAACTCCAGACGGGCTGCCTGGGCATTCTCTCGCATGTAATGGCTATGTTTCGTTCCGGGGATCGGAATCAGCTGATTATCGGTTCGGGCCAACAGCCATGCCAGCGCCAACTGAGCCAGGGTACAGCCCTGCTGAGCAGCAATATCCGCCATGGGTACCAGCAAGCGACTGTTGGCTGCAAAGTTATCGGGCTCAAATCGGGGACGAGCAATCGTCAGGCGTATATCTTCTTCACCAAGCTGGTCGACATCGGTAGCCTTCCCGGTTAAAAAGCCGCGACCCAGGGGTGAAAAAGGCACAAAACTGACCCCCAACTCTTCACACGCAGCCAAGATAGAACGCTCGGGGGTGCGCGACCACAGCGAATATTCTGACTGAAGCGCGCTGATAGGATGTTCTCGATGCGCTCGGCGCAGGGTTTCGGTACTGACCTCAGACAACCCCAGGGCGCGAATTTTTCCCTGGCGTAACAGCTCGCCTAACGCCCCCACACTCTCTTCAACCGGCACATCCGGATCCAGACGATGGAGGTAATACAGATCAATCTCATCCATCTGCAGCCGTCGCAGACTCTGCTCGCACTCCCGCTTAAGCACCTCGGGCCTTCCATTAACCCTAGGCTTACCGCCGGCATCTTTTGACAGCCCGCATTTACTGGCTAAGATAAACTCCTGCCGCCGTCCTTTAAGCGCGCGACCCAACAGTCGCTCGTTATGCCCATCGCCGTACATCGCCGCTGTATCAAAAAAACGATAGCCAACACCCAGCGCCTCCTGCAATAACAGCTCCGAGGTTTCGTCATCCGCAGCACCGTAGCCTGACGACATATTCATACAGCCCAAGCCAAGGGCAGAGACTTCAAAGGGACCAAGCTTGCGGCTGTGCATATCGACTCCAAAAAAATGATGTGTGCTGCTATAGACGATCCTCTCTACATTTATAATACCGCGTTTCAAGCGAATCTCGCGCCCCTATATCGGGGCTATGATAGGATCCACCACTCTATTGACGACTCTCTTCTGGCCGCTTCGCTATGACTGTTGAACTTGTATTACTTTTTATTGCTGGGCTGTTTGGCGGAGTCCTTAACTCCATCGCAGGCGGAGGAAGCTTCATCACTTTTCCGATGCTCTTGTTTGTGGGTATCCCGCCGATCAGCGCCAATGCAACCAACACTTTTGCTTCCTGCGCAGGGTATATGAGCGGCACTTATGCGTTCCGCAAAGACCTCTATGCTCACAAACATGAACTGCCTCGAATAATTCTGATCAGTCTGATCGGTGGCGTTCTGGGTTCATGGCTGCTGCTGCAGACCCCTGAAGCCCTGTTTCGAGAAGCTATCCCCTGGCTATTATTGTTTGCAACCCTGCTTTTTAGCTTCGGTGGACAACTTAACGGATTATTGAAAAGGCTCGCATCAAGGCACAGGCATGCCTCAGCAGCGGGTGCAATACTCTTGTCCATCTTGTTGCTCGGAGTATCTATTTACGGAGGATTTTTTAATGCAGGACTGGGAATTATCACGCTGAGTTATTTAGCGTTAGCAGGCCATACCAACATCAATGCAATGAACGGTCTGAAGCTCCTTGTCTCCACCTCAGTCTCTTTAGTCGCCATTGCAGTGTTTATTTATAACGATGCTATCGCCTGGTACGAAGGCACGATCGTGTTGATGGGAACCCTAGTGGGTGGCTTTGTTGCAGCGCATATCTCCCGCCAATTACCCCAGCAGCTTGTTCGCAACCTTGTCATCATTGCTAGCAGCGGCATAACCCTGTATTTCTTCTACGCCATCTATGCGCAATAAACACTAAAGCCCATACGATTAAACATCTACCGAAGCGCTACCCATCAAAAACTAAACCGTAAAAACTAAACATAACGCTTGATATTAGTGCGTTTTAGTTTGCTCCTCTATCATCAATCGCTGCTTATCCGCCGCATCCTGCAGCATCTGCTCCACACCTTTAGCCTTCTCCAGCGCATCTGCCTGAACCTGAAACAGCTGATCCTGCTTAGGCGGTGCTTGAACGTTCGTATCCTCTCCGCCAGAACAACCACCAATGAAGATCAATAGCGTTGCGCCCAGCCCCTGTAGCCTGTTCATGGGTATAAATCTCCAGATCAATTAAGTAATTCATCAAGCATCGCCTTAACCTCGGCTAGCTCTTGTCGCAGCGTGACGACTTCTGCCTCCAGAGCCACAATGCGATCGTTGTCTATCTCAGCCATGCTCGTGGCGGCAACGGTTGATTCCGACTTAGCGGTCGTCGCCAGATCCAGATCGCCACTTAACAGATGGGCGTAGCGGGACTCTCGCTTTCCAGGCTCTCGCTCCATCCGGGCGACAAAGGGACCATCGAGCCGCTGTTGAAGCGACGTCAAGACCGCCTCCACCTCATGCACATCATCAAAATCACACAACCGCTGAGTCCGGCTACGCAGCTCGCCCGGGGTTTGATAGCCACGCAGAAACAGCACAGAGATTATTGCCAATTCCTGCTCGGTAAATTTAAGTTCGCTGAATTCGGTATTGCAAAAACGGTGATGGTACTTAACCACGCGACTGCCAAAACCAGATTCTTCACGGATAAGATGCTTGCTTCTCAGTTCGTCGAGTGTTTCTTGAACATCCAATTCGGACAGCTCTAACACAGGATCACGATTACTTTTTTGGTTACAGGCCAGCACCAGTGCATTGAGTGATAAGGGGTACTGGTCAGGCGTGGTTTTCTGTTTTTCTATCAAGCAACCAATTACACGGGTCTGATTGAGGGTCAAATTCATATCCACCAGGGTGCTCCTTATTAACTAAAATAGATTCCGGCTTTTCAGCCATCTCAAGATTTTATTGCAACGTTACATACGCTCTACTCAGGGCGTGCTCTCAAGATTTTACCGCTATCTGTGGACAGGTAGAGCCAGCCTTCAGGACTCTGGGCCAGAGCTCGAATCCGCTCATTGAGTGATTCAAACCAACGCAGCTCTTTCAGCGGCAGGCCGTTTTCATCCAGAACAATCTGATTCAGATGGGCCAGCTTCAAAGCCCCTGCAAATAGACTTCCACGCCAAGCGGGAAAAGCGTCGCCGTTGTAGAGCACCAGGCTGCCAGGGGCAATGGAGGGTATATACACTTTGACCGGCGCTTCCATACCCTCTTTGTGGGTGCCCTCCCCAACGCTGACAGGCCCCCAATACTCTTTCCCGAATGAAATAATCGGCCAACCATAATTCCTCCCTCGCTGAATCAGGTTGATCTCATCTCCGCCTCGAGGCCCGTGTTCGATCTCCCATAGCCGCTGATGCTTCAGATCATACGCCAACCCTTGCGGATTGCGGTGGCCGTAACTCCAAATCTCATCGAGCACATCAGCACGGTCTACAAAGGGGTTATCACTGGGAACTCGACCATCACGGTACAACCGCAAGATCGACCCGGCGTGATTACTAAGGTCTTGCCCATTAGGGCGCTCGCCTCTATCACCGACACTGACAAAAAGATGATCCTGGTTATCAAAAGCAATGCGACTGCCAAAATGGTGACTCGTAGAAGTTGCAGAACGCGTCAGCAACAGCTCCTGCCACTTACTCAGGCGTGTCGATGCCCCATTGAGCGGATGGAGCTGGGCCCGGGCCAGTGCTGTAACACCTTTCCCTGCAAGACTTTTGCTGTAGCTGAAATAAACCCAGCCACCGGGTTGGTAGTCAGGAGGCACGGCCACATCGAGCAAACCACCCTGGCCGGAGGCAAACACCGGGGGTACCCCTGCCACGTTCGACTGCATCCCCGTCTGGGTATCGATCAACAACAGCCGCCCCTGGCGTTCGCTAACCAGAAGCTGGTGCGCATCGACGAAAGCCATACCCCAGGGGATACCTAAGCCTTCAACAAGCTGCTCGAGTACAACAGCCACCCCCTCTTGCTGTTCGCGCAGCAGCTCTTTGGCATAGCTCAGAGAGCTGAGCCAAAACAGTACAAACCAAACTAATAACCTTAGGTTTCTCATCTGAAAGCCCTTATCTGCCATTAACACAGATCAGTCTAGAACATACGGCTAGCACTCTTTAGCTGCAGCTATCGCCAACGCTGCTGCCAGGGTCGGTGAAAATATCAACCGGGAGGGTTGCGGCTGAATTTTGGCTCGGGCAATGGTTTTGAGGGGCTGAAACTGCAGGTCTGCGACTATCACCAGAACGCCCTCATCGCCCCAACGTTCGACCAGTTTACCCATCGCCGATAACCCACCTACATCCAGGATGGTCACCGCATCCATATACAAAATAATCCCCTTCTTATTCTGGGCCAGCTGCTCCAGCTCTCCGAACACTCGATCCGCTGCGGCAAAAAACAGTGGGCCGTTAATCTTGTAGACTGCCCAGCCGCTGGGTAAGGGATCGGGCACATGCTTGCGGTCAGCGGTGACCTCAGAAATACGGGTCATCCCGGCAATATCCTTCATAAACAGCACCGAAGCCAACAGCACACCAAAGCTGATCGCCACCACCATATCCACCAACACCGTCAGCCCAAAACAGGTCAATAACACCAAAATATCACTCGTGGGGGCTTTGCGGAGGATATCGACGGCTTTATGCGCCTCGCTCATATTCCAGGCAACCACCAGCAACAATGCGGCCATTGAAGCCATAGGGATATAGGCCAGCCAGGGAGCGAGCAGCAACACACTGACCAGCACCACCAACGCATGGGTAATACTGGAAATAGGTGAGGTTGCTCCGGCTTTAAAATTGGCCGCAGAACGCGCCAGTGCAGCGGTAGCGGTGATACCACCAAAAAAAGGCGTAATCAGGTTACCCACACCCTGTCCCAGCAACTCACCGTTGGAATGATGGCGTTTACCCGACATGCCATCGAGCACCACCGCACAGAGCAATGACTCTATGGCGCCTAACATCGCGATAGAAAAGGCTGCAGGCAGCAGCGAGAATAATCTTTCCAGGGTCCAATCGACGGCGACACCCTCGGGACCCGGTTGATTCCAGGGCCAGGTCAATTCCGGCAGGATCGCAGGAATCCCCTGACCTAGCGAACCATCCGGGAGAGTAAAACTAAACCGCGAACCTATGGTATCAACAGACCCACCAAACTGAGCCACTAACAACGCCAGCCCCACCCCCAGCAGTACCGCTGGAAGGTGCCCAGGAATCGGGGTTCGCAGTCTAGGCCAGAGCAGCAACATCGCCAGCGTTGCCGCACCGATAAGCAAATCAGGAAGCTGCACGAAAGCCAAACCCTGACTGATGGCGCTAAGTTTACCCAGGTAGTTCTCAGGCATCCGCTCGATCCCGAGGCCCAAAAAATCATTGAGTTGCAACGTCGCGATGACCACTGCAATGCCTGCGGTAAATCCCAACGTAACCGGCTCGGGGATATATTCGATCAAACGCCCCAGTCGAGCCAGAGCCATCACCACCAACATACAACCGGCCATGATCGAGGCGATCAGCAAACCACTGAGGCCAAATTGCTCGGATATGGGAAACAAAATAACGATAAAGGCTGCCGTAGGCCCGGAAACACTGAAGCGAGAACCACCGCTAATCGCAATCAGCAAACCGGCGATGATTGCGGTATACAAACCATGCTGGGGGGGTACGCCCGATGCGATCGCCAACGCCATCGCCAATGGGATGGCGATAATACCAACCGTTATTCCGGCGATAATATCCTGGTTTAACGCCTTACGGCTGTAACCTTCGCGCCAACATTCACGCAGAGCGCTACCAAACTGCACACTGGTTAGATGACGACGATGGGGCATTCGGGATAATCCTTACATAGCAGGGCGGGCACGCCATTAGCAAACAAGCATGCAGACCCGCACAGTGTACGAGCAGAACCTAGCAGCAAACAATCATGAGGGGTTAACCTATAGTCGATGCATTGACTGCAGACGCTACCTAATCCGCCCTGCATGGCTTACTCGTTCTCCCGGCGAACCTCCATCCGCTGCAGAACATTGTCGTCATCTAATTCGACGATCACCGTCATCGGCTGGCAGCAGACCTGGCAATCCTCCACATATTCAGCATCCGGTTCAGACCCATCGACCAAAATCGAGAACTGCTCGCTGCAATAGGGGCAGGTGATGGAATGCTCGATCAACATATTGATACTCATAGCGACCTCCTCGGTTGTCCGTTAAGCATGGCACATGCCGCAGAGCATGCATCGCCCTGATCTGCAGCCATCGTTCTTCTGGCCTAAATCGGGTATACTAGTCGGTCAATTTATAGCTAGTGGTCAACCCCGTGGTCATGACTCGCCGTCCAGACAAAGCCCAGATACGTGATGAGATCGATCGAAAGGTGCGTGAATTTGTTATCAATGGCGGCACCATCAGCCAGGTCAAACAGGGCGAGACAGGCCTAGGCATCAAAGGCTTATTGAATCCTAACGGCTTTGTTGAGCGTCCGCGTGACAGCCGCACACCCGTCAGCGATGTTGTAGCTAGCATAGAGGTTCGCCGTAACCCCAAAGCCAACAGCACTGTTCAACGTCCCAAAAGACCGCGTAAAAAGATGCTTTTTGATGATTTCGGCGAGCCGCTTCGCTGGGTTTGGGTTGAGGAATAGCGGCTTAAGAAATGGCACGGAGTTAGGGTTGCCCACCCTATAGAACGACTACCGAAATACTCTCTGTAATCTTTACTCCTGCTGCCGTGCGGCCATTCAGCTGTACCCACTCCATTCTCTTTGCGATACAAGTAGCACCCTGTCGCCGAAAAAATCGATGTCTGCTCACCTCGGTACGATAACTGTTGCCTGCGGCTCTACTTCCCACACTTCTCAGGCTCACCTCAGAGACTAGAGGCGGCAAGGACATCACCCCCTCCTCACAATCTGCATCACCGGTACCAAAGTCGCAACAACTCAGCCCCATCGGCTTATTGCCGGGAAATAGCCCTCCGCCTACTCTGGATCTTAACTATTTGTAGCAACCCATTGTTGTAGCTGATTGTTTTAGCTAATGGTTGCCGTTAATGGATACACAAACCTGTCAAATAACATGAAGGAACTCCCTATGATGCTCGCCAAACCCATTGTACGCGGTCTCTGCCTGCTGCTTTTAACCACCTGCAGTTTAACCAGCCTAGCCAGCGAGCGCGGCACATCGCAGCAAGCTAAACAGATGCTTGAAAATGCCACCATGATGATTCAGGAGAGAGGTGCCGAGGACGCCTTCATTACATTCAACGATCCTCAAGGTGGATTTGTGCAAAACGATCTCTACATTTTCGCCATAAGCATGGACGGTACTTACAAAGCTTCGGGGGCTAATCCGCACCTCATGGGTCAGAGCCTAGCGAACGTATCCGACGCTTCCGGCAAGCCTATAGGTGAAGAAATTATTAAGCTGGCCGACCGTATCGGTTACGGCATCATCGAATACGACTGGCTCAACCGAAAGAGCAACGCTATCGAGCACAAATTCACCCGTATCAAAAAAGTAGGCGACTACATTATAGGGGTTGGGTTTTATCTGCCAGAAACGGCGCAATAGCCGCGACTGCTGTTATCAATCCCGTTCAAATCAGTTATGAAATCAAGATGTAATGCCGCAGTGTTGATAGCTACTCAGCCCTGCGGTAATTTTGCTGTCTACAATCAGCCCTGGGGGCCTCGGCTAAAAAAATGATGATCCAAACCAATCATCAAGTGACTATCCTCTTTTGCTCAGCATCCACAGCCCTATAGATGACGAAGGTCCAGTCGGGAGCGATCTCAGCCAGCAGCGATTCAAACATCGCCGGATAGTTTCCGAATTCTGGCTGCAGTTCATCCATGACATCATCGCACTGCAAAATACCGATCTTCATCTACCACTCCTGTACGTCAACAAAGCCCGCTGCTAGGTTTTATCCGAGCCGGTGTTTCTACCCTAAATGCCAAGCCCTTTCAGCTTAAGCCCCTTATCCAGAGCCGAACGCGAACGCCAACGCCCATCACCATTTACCGCAATGCCGTAGCAAAGGCTACTACAGCTGAAGTTTATTGATCATCAACAAGGATTCTTAAGCTTGGTTTAATCTTCAGAGTTTAGGCTGTGTTCATATAACCGAGGAGCACAGCTATGAACCGCCCACAGCAATCATCACCTAATCCTGTTTCACCCAACCCCGTCAGTACAGTTACCGTCTGGGATCCACTAGTGCGCATCTTTCACTGGTCTCTGGTTCTGTTTTTTATCATCGCCTTTATCACCGAAGACGACTGGTTGTATCTGCATAGCTTCGCCGGATATAGCATCACCGGGCTGTTGATATTCAGAATCTTGTGGGGATTGATCGGTACTCGCTACGCACGTTTCAGCAGTTTTATAACCACCCCAAGCGGCGTCAAAGAATATCTCCAGTCATTACTTAAGGGCCGGCCAAAACATTATTTGGGTCACAACCCTGCCGGTGGAGTGATGATTATTGTGCTGCTACTGGTGCTACTACTCACTGCGTTCAGCGGCATCGCCACGCTGGCCACCGAAGGCTTAGGGCCGCTAGCCAATACGTTCTTTGCCAGCTGGTCTGAGGATTGGCTTGAAGAGATCCATGAAGTCCTGGCCAATTTCTCCATGCTGTTGGTGATAGTGCATGTGGCAGGCGTGATTATCAGTAGCTTTGCTCACAAGGAGAACCTGGTTAAAGCGATGATTACAGGACGTAAAGCCCCACAAACAGGAGAGAGTAATCATGAATAAGTTGATAATAAGAAGCTGTTTATTAGGTTCGCTAATCTGTTCCCCCTTATTACTCAGCTCCAACGCTGCAGCAGCGCCCTCTGCCGCAGTAACTGAGTTATTAACTGAATACCAGCAACGTGGTGCGGGTAACTGCAAATGGACACTTGATCGAGAGTGTACGGCTCAAGAAAAGGGCGATTTTTTAACCTGGCTAAGCCAGCAATAGTTAACGCAACGAGGTGATAATGATGAGACAACAACTCTCTACATGGCGCTGGGCAATCGGTGCAATATTTCTTAGCAGCGACAGCTACCTTGGAGAGATGTACTTTAGCTCAGACCCAGAAACTGGCCTTTTCCAAGTAAAGGTTAAGCTACCCTTCAATGCCGAAATCCGAGAGTCTATCTCTGGTTAAAATAGCTCAATTCAATCCAACCTAAAAACCACACACATCACTAACGTAGCATGGGCACTGATCCCTTTCTGGCTCAGAATTCACCCCCATATTATATGGATATCGGAGCACCGCTTATGAGTACCAAGATTGCCGTCAAAAAACCGCTGGTTATCCTGCACGGAGATGAGATGGCCCAGGTCGCATTCGACCGCATTCTGGAGCAGTTCGTCACTTCGCGTCTGGATATTAACTTGGTAGAGATCGACCTGACCGCCGAAAACCGCTTGGTGACTAACGGCCAAGCCGTGCGCGATGCTATCGAGGCGTTGAAACTTCATGGCGTCGGGATCAAGAACGCCGGGATGACCGTCAACCGCACCCAACTTGATGAACTGCTGGCCAAGCACCCCGGCATTAACGAAGCAGAGCTGGACAAACTGGCCACCAAATCACCCAACGGCGCCATCCGTAAAGGGATTAGCGGCAATATCACCCGCGAAGATATCCAGTTCCGTAACCTGAAAAAAAACCCGCCCAACTGGATCGGTCGCGATATCGATGTGGATACCATGGAGCGCGGCGGCAACAAGCACAGCTACAACGAACTCTCCAAGGCAACCGGCATCATCAAGCTGATGTTTGTTGGCCGCAGTGGTGATCCCATCGAACTGCATCGCCGCAAAATCAAGAAAGATGATCCCTGGCTATTGGCGACCAACGACATCGATGACGTCCGGGTTTGGGCACACAATTTTTTCCAACGCGCCCTTAACGAAAAACGTGATGCCTATCTGGGCCTCAAGGACACCGTCATCCCTGGCTATGACGGGGTGATGAAAAAGGCGATTGAAACCCTCTATTACAGTGAATATGCGCAGCAGTTCAAAGCGGCGGGGATCGTTTACCATTACGAACTGATCGACGCCCAGGCTGCACGCATCATTGCCAATCCGCCGGCTCGCGCCCTCTGGGGTGTGCCGGACAACACCACCGGGCGCAAGCTATTCAAACTGGTTAACACCCTGAAGAAGTACGGCATCCCCTGCCGTGATTCGCACACCTCTATCTCCCGCATGAGTGCCGGCGGGGGCGATCAGTACGGCAGTTTTAACATGCCGGTTCCCGAAGATGGGATCATCAAGGTGGTGGTCGACGGCCAAGAGAAGCATGCACGCAACGTCAAACATGGCGACCCCATCCTGCTGATGTCCAACGACCGTAATGCGATCAAAGACTGGGTCAAGCAGGTTTTCGAGGATGCATCGCGCAACGATAAAGAGGTCTACTTCGGCCTAAAGCGTGAATACATGCAGTACGACGACGTGTTCAGCACTATTATCGTCGAAGTCCGTAAAGAGCTGGCACAGAAGCATACCGCCCCACCCTCATTCATGATCATGCGCCCCTCCGCGCAATTGAAAAAAATGATTTCTGACCCACCCCGCAGTGCCCTCTATCCAGCACTAAATCTAGACGGAGATATCTACTCCGATATCTCCGCAGCGCTAGGTGGAAGCTTGGCCACAGCAAGCTCTATTATCGAGAGTAAAGACGGCACCCTGCTATTCGAAGCGCCGCACGGCACCGCTCATGACCTCTATCTGCGTTATTTGGCGAGCGATGGTAAAGAGTCGATTTTCAACTCCTCAGCACTGCTCTACGCCGTAGCCAATGCTCTAGAGACTCTGGGAAAACGCGAAGCAAACGCAGCCTTAATTGACTACTCGAGCAAGCTCAAACTGGCGCTGATAGATACCGTCGGCCAGGGTATCATCACCGGCGATCTGAAAGGCAAGACCAACGACCCAGCAAACGAGCAAGTGGTCGATATGCGTGGTTTTCTCGATGCGATCGAGGGTAATCTAGACCGTTAATATCTCGGGACGCTAAGCTCCCTCAAGCAAAAACCGCGCGCCTGGTTAGCCCAGGCGCGCGGTTTTTTTTGCCCGCCACAAAATAGCGATCAATTAGCTCCCTATTAACACGTCGGTTACTCATTTTTTTGGTAAGCTTTGTTCTTATATTTTCACAGCAACACCCAACCCATGAGTCCCCTTTAATGAAGCTTGCCGTTGTTATCAATGGTTCCCCGACCGCCAGCCAAGCCGCGAATACGGCATTACGCTATATCGAAGCGGCCATCGCTTTGGGACATCAGGTTCCCAGGGTGTTTTTCTACGGCGAATCGGTCTATACCGCCAACAGCCTAACGACACCACCCCAGGATGAGTCCAACCTTACCCGGCGCTGGCAGCGCTTAGCCCAGCAGCACAGTATTGAGCTGATCGTTTGTATCGCCGCAGCGGTGCGGCGCGGGGTGATGGATAGCCGCGAAGCCAAAAGACACGAACATCCAGGAGGGAATCTCGCCGAGGGATTTGAGCTGTCGGGATTGGGACAACTGATCGACGCAACTTTGCATGCGGATCGGGTGATCACCTTCGGAGGGCAACAATGAGCCAGACAGCCGCTATCCTGTTGGTACTTCGGCACAGCCCCTACAGCAGTCAGATCGCCCGTGAGGCTTTAGACGCTGCATTAACGGCCGCTGCCTTTGAAGTCCCCATCAGCTTGCTGTTTCTCAACGATGGGGTCTACCAGTTACTTCAAGGACAGCAACCCGAACAGCTTCAGGCTAAAAACATCGGTAAAACCCTGCCCGCATTGGCCCTGTACGACATCGACCGGATCTATGTGGGCCAATCCTGCCTAGAAACACGCGGCCTGGCTAAAGATCTATTACTGCTTGAGGCCGATATCCTGAGTGACAAGGCGGTTTCACAACTCTTCCATCAACATCAGCACATACTCAGCTTCTGACGGATCTTATCATGGTGCTTCATACCCTTAATCGAGCCCCGCATAGCAGCCTTGTCTTAGCCGATTGCCTGCGGGTGATAACGCCGCCGGCAGCACTGTTGTTAATTGAAGACGGCGCCTATGCGGCAACACGAAACAACGAGCTGCTGTTTCAAAACCTAGACTCAGCTATCGACTGCTACGTGCTGCAAGCGGATATCGACGCACGAGGTTTAAACCCCCTGCTCTCGCCGCGCTTCACCGTCATCTCCGATAGCGCTTTTGTAACTCTGACTACCCAATGCGAAAGAATTCAAAGCTGGTATTAAATCACTGATGCAACAATGGCTAGCATAACGATGGCAACCTTGACCCTGAACGATCAAATCGTGGAGCTGGATACGGAAGGATTTTTACGCAACCTTGACGACTGGAACTCGACTGTCGCCAGCGAGCTAGCCCGACTAGAATCGATACAGCTAACAGATGATCACTGGAAAATAATCGAGATACTGCGTGATTTTTATCTGGAATATCAGCTTACCCCTGCCATGCGCATTCTGGTAAAACAGGTCGGTTTACAGCTCGGTAAAGAGAAGGCATCAAGCCTGTACCTACTGCAACTGTTTCCCGGTAGCCCGACCAAAATTGCCTGCAAGATTGCCGGCTTACCCAAGCCAACCAACTGTCTCTAATGACTAAATTCTGCGCCAATCTGAGCCTGCTCTTCACCGAGCACCTCTGGCCTGAACGCTTTCAGGCTGCAGCGAGGGCACAATTCAGTGCGGTCGAGATTCAATTCCCCTACCTGATCACGGCTAACGCACTGACCCAGTTGCTTCGAGACAACCGGCAGCAGCTGGTGCTGCTGAATATGCCCGCAGGCGACTGGGAACAAGGCGAGCGAGGCATCGCCTGTCTGCCCGACAGAGAACAAGAGTTTAAACAGGGAGTAGAGCTGGCGCTGGAATACGCAATGGCCAGCAACTGCCCGCAGATCAACTGTCTCTCGGGTATCTGTCCGCCCGAACTTCCCCGTACAGAGGCATTAACGCTGATGGCCGAGCGCATCCAGCACGCCGCCAAGCGCCTGGATCGTTACGGCATCCAACTCAATATTGAACCGATAAACAGCTACGATATACCTGGGTTTCTGCTTCACCACTCAGCAACCGTGATAGATATGATAAAGGCCAACAACTGTGACAATATCCGGCTGCAGTACGATATCTATCATATGCAGCGGATGGAAAGCCCTCTTTTGCCTAGGCTAGCTAAGCTGCTGCCCTATATCGGTCATATCCAAATCGCCGACCATCCAGGCAGGCATGAACCTGGGACTGGCGAAATCGATTACCCGACACTATTCAACGCATTGGATTCGTTGGGGTATACTGGCTGGATAGGGCTGGAATACAATCCTAAAACCACAACCCAGGCGGGTTTGAGCTGGCTGTACATGACCCCTGACGGAGCGATGAGATGAGCGGAGAAAACCTACAGGTAAAACAACAAAGCGGCAGCAACGACCCTCAAGTACAGTGGGCCACGTTTTTGCTTGCTGAGGAGTTGTACGGTATTGATGTCATGCAGGTTAAAGAGGTGCTGCGCCTGACCGAGATAGCGCCTGTACCAGGCGCCGTCCACTATATCGTAGGGATCATTAACCTGCGCGGAAATGTTATCACCGTTATTGATACCCGCTCCCTGTTTGGCCTACAGCCTACCGAACCGAGCAACGACAGCCGGATCATCGTCATCGAGCTGGAAGACCAGGTTATAGGTATGCTGGTCGACTCTGTCGCCGAAGTGATCTACCTGCGCCAATCTGAGGTCGAACGCACCCCTAATGTCGGCACCGACGAGAGCAGTAAATTTATCCAGGGCGTGAGTTACCATAACGACGAGTTGATAATTCTGCTCGATCTGAATCAGATGATTCAGGGATAAGCATCTCTAACACTCAAATAAGAAAGGGGCATGGATGAGAGCGAAATATTCATCCGCCCCCTACTCCTTATCAAAAAGCGCCTCGTCTACCAAGGACTCTTAACCCAAGCGGTAGCCAGCCCTATATCGATGGTGATTGCAGATTATGAGCAATGGGAATTGGAACTAGATTCCAGGCAGATCCTAACGCTGAGGCTAGGATCTGCCTAAGGAGGGGATCAATGATCGCATAACCAGTCTTTAGCTAGCTCAAGCTCAGAGTGGAACTGCATCTCTATATCATAACGATCACAGGCGATCTGCAGACGTTGATAGGTCACTCGGGCATCCGGTTGGCAAATAAGCGCAATACGCTGGCAAGAAGGAAAGTCAACCCTGAACTCTTTCGCAAACGTATCTATGTCGTCTTGGCTAAAACGATCAATATTGACCTTGCGGTAGTCAAACAGCATCCGCTCAATTCCCGCGTCATCAAATAGCGGCAGAATTTTGCTTCTGGCTGCTTTGATATCTTCAAAACTGGCGTCTGAAGATCGGGCGATATGTAAATACTTCCTGCCTTCATGACTCGATGACATAGCTTTCACAGCGTTACTCCACAGCTCACTGATTGATACTATGGGACAATACAGGAATTTTTTGTGCGCCGCAGCATTTATTATTTAAACATTGATATTGATCAATAACTATTGATCCAATCCGCGCCCTTAAAATCTTAACAAACTGTGCTTTATGCCCAGACCCCAGCATAGCAAGCATGCTGCAAGAGCCAAACCCTATGCTGTAACTACCTCTTCGCAGCAAAAAAGACAACACTTGATGAAACGATAACAACGAAAAAACCGATCGCATACCGCAATTTATAGGTAATCAGTTATACACAGTTTCTGTGGATAACTCTGTGTGGTAAAGCGGGGTAACCCGTCTCAAGCCCCTGTTTTAGAGCACTCACCCTGGATTGATCAGAATCTCATCGACCAAGAATAATAACTTTTAAAATCATACAGATAAGAATATCAACCATTGTTTCGCAACATTTTTTAAATTTATTTTCACTGGAAAATTCTAATTGATGCATATCAATTCATATCTGTGCATTAAATTTCGTAGGTCGCTTATAGATCGGCACAAAAACAAGTTTGATCTCACTTTTTTGGGTGCGTGCCGCACCCCGATCTTCCTGCTATTGTTCTAATCAAGTTCAATAATGTTATTCAAATTCAACGGTTTTAATCACAATCAATCTCCGCGACGGCATCTTCGCGATGCTGCAGATCTTGCTGGTAAGTTATGCAGCACCTGTTGCTACCCTGGCGATGATGGACCGCTCTGGAGCCTCTTCCCGGCACATTGCAGTCAGGACCTTGGTGCACATGCTGCTGCATTGAACTCGCGCGGGATCCCCAACGCTAGCCCGAATTTTAGTTAAGAACAGGGGGTACTTATGAGCTGGTTAAACGCTACGATGTTAAAGCTACCGCTAATTTCAAAGTCTGTACATTTGTGGCTTAGACTCCCATACTGGATCTCAGCTCCGGTTATATACCTACCTAGTGAATTCTATTCACTCAAGCGGGAGCATTAAGCGGTAAGTCGCCATAGAACACCTATCAGCGACTCTGTATCGCCCCCCTTTTTTCTTTAGCCTGTTTTTGTGTTGCTATCTCGTTTGCGAAGTTTAATTTAACGTATTTTTTAACTTCCCCTCCTCTTAGTAATTTTTTGCGGCCCTGGTCGCATCCATACGAACGTAATATTTTCGCTGTCGCCTTTGAGCTTAACTTATCGGCACTCTGAATTTTTTAAAGCGAATTGTTAGCCCCATATTTTAGATAGCGAACTACTGCTGTAGCACGCGACTACTTGTGTGCGCCCACCCTTTTTAATCAAGGAATTTGTATGACCGATTTAACCTTTGGTGTTATTGGCACCTCCAAAAAAGCAGATGAACGACGGGTTCCACTCCATCCCGAGCATTTTTTGAGATTGCCGGAAGCCATCCGCCGGCAACTCACGTTTGAGGAGGGCTACGGCGCACCCTTTGGTATTAGCGACAGTACTATTGCAGAACAGACTGGAGGCATCGCCAGCCGCGAGCATATTCTGGCTAACATTGGCCGCGCCATCGTCTCCAAGCCGGTACTTTCCGATTTACAGGCCCTGCGTGAAGGCGGAATTTTGTGGGGTTATGTGCATTGCGCGCAGCAGCGCGCCATTACCCAAGCCGCCATCGATCGCAAGCTGACACTGATTGCCTTTGAAGATATGTTTGTTTGGAGCCCCAGTGGTCAAGTGGGCCGTCATACGTTTTATAAAAATAACGAGATGGCGGGCTATTGTGCGGTGCTGCATGCATTGCAACTTAAAGGCATAGACGGCCATTATGGCAACCAACGCAAAGTGACCATCTTTAGCTTTGGCGCTGTGAGTCGCGGAGCTATCTATGCACTCAAAGCGCATGGCTTTAGGGATATCACCATCTGTATTCAACGCCCCGATCACGAAGTGCGTGAAGAAGTGCTCGACTGTCATTATGTACGCGTCCGCCCTGGCGTCGACGACGAACCACGCATGATGGTGGTAGAGCACGATGGCAGCGCGCGCCCATTACATGAGCTGATCAGCGAAACCGATATTATTATCAACGGCACCTATCAAGAAACCGATTTTCCAATTCACTATGTGACTGAAGCGGAGCGTGGATGTTTGCGGTCGGGCTGCCTGATCATCGATATCAGTTGCGACGAAGGCATGGGGTTCTACTTTGCCAAGCCCACCAGTTTTAGCCAGCCCATGTTTAAGGTGGGTGACATTGACTACTACGCGGTAGATCACACCCCCAGCTATTTATGGGAAAGCGCATCGCGCTCTATTTCTGCGGCGCTGTTGGTGCACATTCCCGCTGTACTCTCTGGGCGTGAAGGTTGGCAAGCCAATGAAACTATTCGACGTGCAATTAATATCGATGAGGGGGTCATTGAAAAACCATCGATCTTGTCCTTTCAACATCGAGCCGCGCAGTATCCGCATGCGTAGACGGCTTGAAGACTAATAAGATAGAGAACGACGGGGCCAGGGTGTCAGGATATTTGAGCACCTGTCCAATTTAGCTCGGATAAATGTTACCGTATAGAGGTATACCTTAGTAACAACCTGAAACTCAGGTGTTTCTAAGTATTTTCATGGTAATTACGCTGTAAACAAGAGAGTCCAATGAGTGAACCAACAGACAAATATAGTATAGAGAGTACGGATTACACGATAGGTCAGGACAATGTCCAAAAATGGGGATTTGATATCCATAACCCTGTTTTTGGAACCAGTGCTGCTCTGGTGTTAATTTTCCTGTTAGCAACGCTGCTAACAGATTCAACAACCGCAAAAGAGTTTCTTGACGGCATCAAGTGGAACATTATCGGTACCTTCGACGTACTTTTCATGTGGTCTGCTAATTTCTTTGTTATTTTCTGCTTATTTCTGATCATTTCTCCGTGGGGCAAAATTCGTCTGGGAGGCGATGAGGCGAAAGCAGAACACTCAACGATCACCTGGCTAGCGATGCTGTTCGCGGCGGGGATGGGGATTGGGCTGATGTTCTGGGGTGTTGCCGAACCGGTTGCTTACTTCACCGGCTGGTATGAAACGCCCTTAGGCGTGGAAGCGAGAACGCCTGAAGCCGCCCGCATGGCGTTGGGTGCGACTATGTACCACTGGGGTTTACACCCCTGGGCAATCTATGCCGTTGTTGCAGTATCCCTCGCCTTTTTTACCTACAACAAGGGCCTGCCACTCTCCATCCGCTCTATTTTTTATCCGCTATTAGGTGATCGAGCCTGGGGATGGCCGGGTCATATCATCGATATCCTTGCTGTATTAGCCACGCTCTTTGGTCTGGCAACATCGCTGGGCCTTGGCGCTCAACAAGCGGCAGCCGGCATCCATCACGTATTTGGTATTGAAGCAGGCGTCGGTCTGCAAATACTGGTGATTATTGGCGTTACCCTGCTGGCGATCATTTCGGTAATACGCGGCATCGAAGGCGGGGTAAAACTGCTCAGTAACATCAATATGATTATTGCCTTTGTGTTGCTGGTCTTCGTAGCGCTTTCTGCAGCGGCTATCTCACTGGGTACGATTCCACAGACACTCGGCGCCTACCTGGAAAATATCATTCCATTAAGCAACCCGCATGGACGTGAAGACGAGGCTTGGTTTCAGGGCTGGACTGTTTTCTACTGGGCCTGGTGGATCTCCTGGTCTCCTTTTGTAGGTATGTTTATTGCTCGTGTATCCAAAGGCCGTACCATCCGCGAATTTATCATCGCTGTCCTCCTGGTACCGACCAGCGTAACGATAATCTGGATGTCTGTGTACGGTGGCATTGCAATCGATCAGGTGATCAACCAGGTTGGCGCGCTGGGGGCCGATGGGCTGACAGAAGTACCGCTGGCCATGTTCCAGATGTTCGATGAACTGGCGATGGGGAGCGCCCTGTCTGTGATAGCGATAGTACTGGTGCTGGTCTTCTTCATTACCTCGTCAGATTCAGGCTCGCTGGTTATCGATAGCATCACTTCGGGTGGTAAGATTGATGCGCCGGTCCCTCAGCGAATTTTCTGGGCAAGTACGGAAGGCGCCATAGCAGCGGCACTGCTCTGGATCGGCGGCACAGAATCGATTCAGGCATTGCAAGCCGGTGCTATCTCTACCGGCCTGCCTTTCACTATCGTGCTGTTGTTGATGTGTCTGAGTCTGGTCTTGGGCTTGCGAACAGAAAAAACTTACAAATAACTGATAATTCGATTTACAAAAGCTCGGTTCGCCGAGCTTTTTTATGCCCAGCTTTTTATGTCCATAAAGCCTTAACAGCCATCTCTGGACTCAAGTGATGCGCAATCTGCGCCTGTAACAACTCAGCCGTGGCCAGCGCATCCGTGAGCGCGTTGTGGGCATCGTAATGCGGAAGGTTATAACGTCGGCGGCAATACCCCAGTCGAACCGGCTCAAGCGCTTTGTTCATCAGCTTATCAAAGAATCCCTGCTGCCCCTTGAGGATGTTCGCCTCAGTCTCCATCGTATCGATCAACGGGAACAGCAGCGGTTCATGGAGCAGTTCCAGCACCGCTTTATTAAAGAACTCCCGCTCTATATAACGATAATGAACCACCACCAATTTGCCCTCAATGGCATCCAGCACCTGATCCAGAATGACCTCAAGAGGGGGGGCTGCTTCCACATCAGAATGGGTAATCCCATGGAACACGATGGACGCCTCGGTCATATCCTGTTGCGGTTTTACAATCCAATGCCTGGATTCACCACAATAGATACGCCTGATATCAAAAGGCACCAGACCAATACTGACAATCTCGGAATCCTCTGAAGACAAGCCTGTGGTTTCAAAATCCAGCGCCACCAGGGGCGCCTGCCCGATCGGGGTTTCGGGATTGATCACCCCCTGGCGATAGAAGTCAGCTACCCTCTGGCTGCTAGCGGAGGTAGCGCGCTGCCTATAATATTCGACCCAATCCCGGGGTAAATCGCGCCCAGGATTCAGTTTTTTATCCCTGCTAGGGTGGTATTGGCCGTATAACGGTATTTAAGAAAATTCTGCCCCGCACTTAGCACCTGGAACGCCTCTTTCAGGTTGCGACGTTCAAAGCGGGACAAATTATCCGGCTCTATATTGTTATCTGGCTCCAGCTTCTGATTTACATCATTCGCCTGATGCTTAGCTCTGACAATAGACAGGTACTCCAGCGCATCACTCAGATCCTGAGCATTGCCCTCCGGCAACAGCTTAGCCGCAATAATATCGTCGAGACGCTCAAACGAATTACGTGCTCTGGATCCTACCGCCAAGGCATGTACCCGAATCACATCGGTCAGCGGTGCCGCGCCTCTGCGCTTAAGGTTGATGGTATTGTTATGTCGGCCGTCTTTTTCCATCACAAACTCTTTAAAGAAACCCAAGGGCGGCTTGCGCGACAGTGCATTTCTGGCCAATGCTGCCAGAAACTTGGGATTACCTTTTGCTTGAGTGGCAATATGTCGACGTAAATCAGCGGCCCACTGCTCTCTGCCCCAGACGCCATCCAGATCGAAGAAAATTGAGCAGTGCAACAGTGCTTTAGGATCAGGATTGCTGATCCATTGGCTAAACAGGTCCTTCCACTGGCTCAGCGTCAGCTGCCATCTGGGGTTTGTAGCCATGATGTCACCCGTGCAATAGGCGTAACCGCAGGCGTTCAGACCCTCACATACGAATTGGGTCAGTGCAGCAAAGTATTCACCGTGAAGATCTTCTGCATAGCTATCATCAAAAATAATGGCATTATCCTGATCGGTAACCAGTAACTGCTCGTCCCTGGCCATAGACCCCAGCGCCAGAAAGCAATAGGGGATCGGCGGTTTACCCAGGGCATCCTCCGCCAGTTCCAGCAAACGCTGCTTGAAACTGCGCCCGATGACCGACATCGCCGAGCCAATCATATGCGAATTGGCATCTTCATTGACCATCCGCACAAAGGCTTCAGGTACCGACTGCGCATAATTGGCGAGCTCTTTAACACTTTGCTGGGCAAAGATGCCTCGGACTAAAAACAAACTACTCTGGGACTCATAACGAACAATATCCGCTAGGGTAATAACGCCTATCGGCTTCTTCTTTTTCAAAATCGGCATGTGATGCACATTAAAGCGCAGCATCGCTAACATCACTTCATAGACATAGGCATTTTCATCCAACATCACCATATCGGTGGACATCACCTCGCTGATTGGGGTTTGCAGGTCCAACTCTTGCCCTATGACACGGGTAATAAAATCCCGATCGGTAATAATGCCGATCGCTTGCCCATCATCATCTTCAGGGTCACTTTCAATCGGTTTATCGGGATCCGTGATCAGTAACGATGAAACCTGCTCCTGGGTCATAATCAACGCCGCTGTACTGATCGCTGTGTTTTTAGTCACCGTCACCACACCGCGCTTGAGCAGGCATTTTGCTTTATCAGTGGTCAGGTCATTTTTATTGGTCTGATCAGCCACCGACTGGTGCAACAGCGCAGCGTTATCCACTTCAAAATAGTTGGAGAAGTCCTCATGCTGATCGCAATAATCATTAAACAGGTCGGCGGGGATGCAATACACCAGAGAATCTTCCAGCGCTCGGGTTGGAAAGCGCACTCGGCCACGCATCATCAACCCCATCTGACCAAAAATACCCCCCGCATCCAGGCGGTTATAGAGCTCACCATTACGCCGAAAGGTTTCAACCGCACCGCTACGCACCACAAACAGATCGTTAACCGGCTCGGCATAATTGAGGATATCGCTACCCGCGACATAGTAAGCAATCTCGACCTGCTTGGCTAAATGGCTTAACGCCTCATCCGGTAACGCATCAAACGGCGGAAAGCGCTGCAAAAAACGTTGAATCTCTATCTGTTCTGGCTGCACATAACCCCCTGTCAAAGACAGATTTGTCGCCGCACAGTGGCGACAATCCAGCGGAGACCCAAAAGGCCTGAGCGTTCTTGCTAAATATCAAATGAGGCTGGTATCTACAAAGGCTGTGTACCCTAGCCGCAGCACTTCTTATATTTCTTGCCGCTAGCGCAACTACAGGGATCGTTGCGCAATGGAGACTTATCCCGTTTGACGCTACTCCCTTTGTTAAGCATTGTGGTCAGCTCGGTGATGGATTCGACCGCATCCTCGCTGCTATCCAGACTGACATTAGCGTGCAGCAGGGCTTGTGCCACTAGCGTTTCGACTTCTTGCTTGCGCGCCTCACTGGTAACAACCAGTTCCAGCGGGTATTTCTTGCTGCCAACTTTATGGCTAGCCTTGGTCTGGTAACCGAAACTGGTGTGGTTTAGGCGCGCATCCTGGCGACCCTTGAAAAAAAACTTATCTGACATGTCTAATCCTTAATACTTAAAAAGGCAGGGGCTGCAGCACGGCTATCTAATAGCTTGGAATAAATAATGAAGCCGGAATCAAAGTGGATAAAGTAGGAGTACGACCCATCACTCTATCCACAAAGGAGTCAGGGTTTGTCGCATCATAACACTGACTTTCACTAACAGCTTAAGCCTCTATCGAATCATGTAGCGGTGGGCACTCGTGGGCGGGTGAATACTTAGGTGAGCAACCAAGCTGTTGCTTCATCCATGTCGAAAAACAGGGCTGTTTTTACGCCGCAAATGATATGGGCATTGGCTAAGTGCGTGTAGCGGCCTTGCCATTGATCGGTGTTAGCAGGGATAACAATAGCCATTCGTTTGCACTTGGGAACATCTCTTTTGAAACTAATACCTAGGTTATCTAGATCAATTAGCCCGAGATGCCCTATCTCGGCTAACCGGAAATCAACTAAAGCGCGGTCACAGTTGCCAAAATAAAGAGGCAGGGAGTCTGATCGGGCAGCTTTTATTTGAGCTATCTCTACAGCGCCTTGCTGCGTCACCCTTACATAGCGACCGTCGTCAGACAGTTCAACGGTCATAGTCATTTGAGTTCTCCAGAGTGCAGATATGTCTCGCTAGGTCTCTCCTAACACCTTGGCCAGACTGGAACGCGATAACTCGCCACGCAGCCTGCCCTCCTCGTCCACCACCGGTAATGGGTAATCGGTATCCAGGGTTTCAGGGATAACCGATTCTAACAGCGCATCGGGCGAGATAGCGGTATTTTCCTCTAGGACATGATCATCCATCAAGCCCTCTTTACCGCTCTTAACTGCGGTTTCCAGCGATTCTTGACTTACCACACCCTGATAGCCTTCTTTCGAGACGTAATAACCGTAGTCGCCGGGTAATTTTCTCATCTGGATCAGGGCTTCACCAATAGTCTGGGCAGTAATCCGACAGGCCGGCGGCTTCATCACCGTCTCAACCGTCAATGCACGGGCACGATTCACATCCTTAACGAAGGCTTCGACATAACTGTCAGCTGGATTAAGCAGAATATCCATCGGTGCTCCCTCCTGTACCAGCAGCCCGTCTTTAAGAATCGCAATACGATCCCCCAAGCGCAGCGCTTCATCCAGGTCATGGGTGATAAAGATAATGGTCTTGTGCAGGGTTTGCTGCAGCTCGATCAACTGATCCTGCATCTCACTCCGGATTAACGGGTCTAGAGCTGAGAACGCCTCGTCCATCAACAGTATCTCGGCATCGGTACAGAGTGCCCGGGCCAGGCCGACCCGCTGCTGCTGGCCACCGGACAACTGTGAAGGATACTGTTCGCCGTAACCGGACAGGCCTACCGTATCCAGCCACTGATTGGCCTTTTCCAATCGCGTCTTAGTATCTACGCCCTGGACCGTTAAACCGTAGGCGACATTGTCGACTACGGTTCGGTGCGGCATCAGGCCAAAGCGCTGAAACACCATCGACATCTTGTGACGACGAAACTGCTCCAGCTCCTTGGTGGAGAGCTTCATCACGTCGACCCCCTCGACCATGATCCGCCCTTCTGTCGGATCAATCAGCCGATTGAAGTGTCGAATCAAGGTTGATTTACCCGAACCAGACAATCCCATGATGACAAAAATCTCGCCTTTGTTGATGCTGAGGTTAATGTCCTTTAGCCCCACCGTATGACCCGTCTCGGCCAATATCTCATCTTTAGATTTACCTGCATGCACTAGAGGCATCACGCTGTGCGGCTTGTCGCCAAAAAGCTTATACAGACCTTCGATCTGAATTAACGGCTGCTCGGTTGCAGCGCGGGATGACTGACCGGCAGCTGCTGTATCCGATTGAGCGTCCGGTGCTTGCTGTTCAGTTAAATCAGGCATCTTTTACACCCTGCATATGTTTCTGAGATCGTTTGGCATAGGCCTGCGAAACCCGGTCAAAGATGATCGCCAAGGCGACAATCGCCAACCCATTAAACAGCCCGAGGGTGAAATACTGGTTGGTGATCGATTTCAGTACCGGCTGCCCCAGCCCTTTCACGCCGATCATGGACGCTATCACCACCATCGCCAAAGCCATCATGATGGTCTGGTTAATTCCCGCCATAATAGTAGGCGATGCCAGCGGAAGCTGAACCCCGAACAGGCGCTGCATCGGGCTCGCACCGTAAGCGGTTGCCGCTTCCAGTACCTCTTTATCGACCAGCCGTATGCCCAGATTGGTCAGGCGGATAACCGGCGGAATCGCATAAATAATAACGGCAATAACACCGGGTATCTTGCCGATCCCCAATAACATCACCACAGGTATCAGATACACGAACGCGGGCATGGTTTGCATGATATCCAACACCGGCGTGACCACCGCCTGGGTACGGTCTGAGCGTGCCATCAGCACCCCGATGGGAATACCGAGCGCAATCGCCAACAGTGTGCAGACGGTGATAATGCTCAGGGTGCGCATGGTGTTCTCCCACATACCGAAATAGCCGATGGCTAGAAAGGCAAGCACCACACTCAGGGATAACTTCCAGGATCGGGTGGCGCCATAAACCAGCGCAGTAATCCCCAAAATCACCACAAACCAGGGTGACTGGAGCAGCAGTTTTTCAAACCAGATCAAAAATGTCAGCAGCGGATCGAAGAACGATTCGATCAGATCACCGTAGCTTCTGGAAAACTCTCGATAGGCAGCATCCAGGGATTTACGAATCGCCAGCAAGTCGGCGCGATCCATTTGAGGAAATTTGGTTAGCCAGGAATTTTCGGCCATAAGACTCTCCAGACCGCATCAAATGCAGCGGTCTCAGCATTACAGGAATTGAAACTATCGAGATAGAAATACAACTAGCAATACAGAATAACGAACAGAGCAGATACGACAAAGGCGCCATGGCATAGCCGTGGCGTCCTAAAACTGACTTACAGATTAGCCAGTGCTTTTTTTACTTTAGCCGCAATCGGCGCTGACACCCAGGGCGTCCAGGTGCTTTCGTAGTTACCCAAAAAATGCTCCATAGCCACATCGCCATCGGCCTGGTTCTCTTCCATCCAAGCCAGCAGTTCATTCATCTGTGCATTTTTGAACCCTCGCTTACCTAGATAGGCATAGGCTTGCGGTGATCGTGACGCAAACGTCTCGGTGGTCACAGTCTGCACCGGTGATGGCGGATACATGGTCACTTGCGGTGTCAGACAGTCCTCTTTAGCGATACAGGCCAGAAAATGCGCTTCATCAACACCGGAACCGAAGTCAACCTTAACCATTTTGTATTTACCCAGCACCGCGGTAGGAGCCCAGTAGTAACCGAACCAGGGCTCTTTTCGCTCGTAGGCACGGGCGATAGATCCAGACAGGCCTGCACTGGAACCAGGATCGATCAGCTCGAAACCGGCAGCATCTAACTTCAAGGCGTCAAACAGATTACCGCCGGTGATCTGGCAGTTCCAACCTGCCGGGCAACCGTAGAAAGCGGAACGATCGGGATCTTCAGGATGGGTAAACAGCTTGGCCTTAGCAATGACGCCTTGAATCGTCGCCATACGGGGGTCGTCGTCGACCATGTACTGAGGAACCCAGAAACCTTCTTCACCACCATCTGATAAAGACTGGCCAGCGATACGTAAACGTTTCTCTTTAACCCCTTTCTCGAGGGCTTCTCGCATTGAGTTGCTCCAGAGTTCCGGGGCGATATCAGGCTCACCTTTTTCGATCATGGCCGTGCCTGTCGGCATGGTATCACCGGGGACCAGCTCGGCATCACAACCGTAGCCATGCTCAAGGATAAAACGATCGATGTTGGCAATCAGCGAGGCTGAGTTCCAGTTCATATCTGCGATGGTGACTTTACCGCAGGCTTGGTCAGCCAGTACCGGGGCGGTCGAAAGCAGCAGAGGCAGTGCCAAGAGCAACGCTTTCATACGATTTCTCCTAAAAATAAGTCAGAATTGATCAAGCAAAGAAGCATATTATTACACCTCTAACCATTAGACCTCAAACCATTCGCAAACCCATTGGTCGGTAAATGCCATTAGGATACAATCGACACCCCAACATCAAGCGGCTGAATTTATGGATACTCCCCCCTATTGGCAGGATGTTTTGGTCTCTCTGCGGCGAATCATCCGCGCCACAGACCTGCAGTCAAAACGCATACTGAAAGCGAGTGGGCTAACGATTCCGCAGGTGATGGTATTACGCGCTATCGACGCGCTGGGCGATGTCACCGTCAAACGGATTTCTGATGCGGTGTCATTAAGCCAAGCCACCGTAACAACCATCCTGAACCGCTTACAGGACAAAGGGTTAATCGAGCGAGTTCGCGGGCAAGCAGATAAGCGTGTGGTCAACGCCCGGCTGACCACGGTTGGATGTGAAGTGCTCGCCGATGCCCCACCCTTGCTTCACGAACAGTTTATCGACCGATTCGAGTCATTGGCAGACTGGGAAAAGACCCAGATTCTGTCTGCTTTACAGCGCGTAGCAACGATGATGGATGCCGAACATATCGACGCAGCGCCGCTGCTGGATATAGCACCGGCGAACACCTCGCAGTAACACGGGAGACTATGTGCAGAGCCAGACCGACTGGCCTGACTGGAAAACAGGAAAACAGGAAAACAGGAAAACCCTATATCAGAACAGATTATTACTAAGTATCGCGACCATGAGAATTAGCCACGAGACGGAGTTGGCGTCTAGCCCAGATCAGATCCAAGAACAAAGAACTGGCCGCAACTGTAGATACCTAGCTGGGTTTTGCCATCGATCTGTTGCTCTTCCGCCAGCTCGATGAGCTGATAAAACACCGAGCGCGCCAACAAGCCATCGAGGCGATCCCGCACCCGGACATAGGGTGAAGGTTCTCCTGTACTCGAATCGGTAACCAACCACAAAGGATGCTCTGCATCGACCCAGACCCTGTCGCCCTGGCTGGTCTGTAACTGCAACTGCTGCTCGGGACCGGGATTGATAAGATCCAGCTGGGTGATCAAAAACGGCGCATCCTCAACCCTGATACGCCACTTTTCAACCGGTGTTAATACAAAATACTCATCCCCATCTTTACGCAGGATAGAGGCGAACAGTTTGGCTAAAGCCTCACGCTGAAACTGCACCCCTTCGTGAAACCACTCCCCCTGACGGTTGATAAAAAGATCGATATCGCCGCTGAGTTCGGGATTCCAGCTATTCACAGGAGGCAAGGCTTTATTTTGATCGCTGTCTTGAGCCTGCATCAGCTGCTGTAATGTCTTAGTATCAAACTCCATCATCGATTCCTGGCTCACTCAAACCTAAACGTATTTAACTCATAAGCTATAGTGGTTAAAATTGCCTCTGTACGAGGGAAACTATACACCTCCTGACGGGTTAAGGTTTCGACGTTTATACAACAGCTTTGAGCAGTCCCTTCCTCATTTTGTATCAACTAGTTAACTTCAGTCTTCTCATCTAAAGCCGCGCTATCGGCAACTGCTGGTATAGCATTAGAGCCTCTGTAGCGAGATAAAATCCACTTTTCGATCTCTACCAAAATCAGTACAGAAGAAGCCACCAGGATAATCAACCCCCAGGTTTCAGCATCTACCGCTGTCGTTCCAAATAACGCCTGCATCGGTGCCGCGTAGGTAAATAGAAGCTGAAAGAACAGCATCACCGCGATAGCGTAGAGCAGGTAACGATTGCCAAACAACCCTGAAAAGGTCAACGATGGCGCAAGCAGGTAGCGCACACTGAAGATATAAAACAGTTCGAACATAACCAGTGTATTCACCGCCACCGTGCGGGCCAATTCAATCGAGGCCCCCTGCTCCCGCTGCCACAAAAATAAACCGAAGGTACCTGTAACGATGATCAGCGACACAAAGACGATTCGCCAGATCAAAAAACCAGACAGAATTGGCTCCTGCGGGTCTCGAGGTGGGCGCAGCATGGTACCTTTCTCTGCCGGTTCAAACGCCAACGTCAAGGCCAGAGTTACAGCGGTGATCATATTGACCCAGAGTATTTGCGCTGCGGTGATCGGCAGCATGCGGCCCATTGCGATCGCGGCAACGATAGTCAATGCCTCTCCACCGTTGGTCGGAAGTACAAATAGAATCGACTTTTTCAGGTTGTCATAAACCGTTCGTCCCTCGGCCACGGCCTGGGCGATGGTAGCGAAATTATCATCAGCCAATACCATCTCAGCCGACTCCTTGGCGACCTCGGTGCCATTGATCCCCATCGCGATACCGACATCGGCCCGCTTAAGTGCGGGGGCGTCATTAACACCATCCCCGGTCATGGCCACCACCTCACCCTGGGCCTGCAGCGCGGTGACTAGGCGTAACTTTTGTTCCGGAGAAACGCGGGCAAAGATATCCGCGCGCGTTGCCAGCGCTTGTAATTGAGTCTCATCACAGTCCAGCATATCGGAGCCGCTAATAACCGTATCGCCGTCTCCGATATGCATCTGGGTGGCTATAACTCGTGCGGTGATGGCGTGATCGCCGGTGATCATCTTGACCTGAATCCCCGCATCCTGACAGGCCCTGACGGCTAGGGTCGCCTCCTCTCGTGGGGGGTCGATAATCCCCACCATACCCAGCAGGGTTAAGCCGGCTTCCACATCCTGAAATCTGAGACTCTGTTGGCCTGCATCGGCGGCTTTAAAGGCGATAGCCAGCAACCGATACCCCCGACTCGCTAAGGTGTGCAGCAAGGACTCCCAATAGGCCTTGCGCAGGGGCTTATCTTCACCGTCCATACGCTGCCAATGGCACATCTCCAACAGCTGTTCAGGAGCACCTTTGATATAAATAAAACCATGCCCTGCGTGGTCATGATGCAGGCTTGCCATGAAACGATGCTGCGACTCAAAAGGGATAACATCGATACGGGGGAAACGACGCAACTGCGTCTGAGAGTCCATCCCTGCTTTATGCGCCAGGGTGACCAGAGCCCCCTCGGTAGGATCACCATGTACCAACCACTGGCCATCGACTTCAGACAGGGTGGCGTCATTGCAGAGCACGGCTGCTTGTACCAACTCCTGTAACCCAGGAAGATCCTCTGCCAGTATCGATTTCCCCTCAACACTAAAACTGCCATGAGGATTATAGCCACTGCCACTGACCTCACAGATCCCGACGCCGGTAACCAGTGTCTGCACTGTCATCTGATTTCGGGTCAGGGTTCCAGTTTTGTCGGAGCAGATCACAGTAACCGAGCCCAGTGTTTCGACGGCAGGTAGACGCCTTATAATCGCTTTCTTGGCCGCCATACGCTGCACCCCGATCGCCAACGTAATCGTCATAATTGCAGGCAACCCTTCAGGGATACCAGCAACGGCAAGACCTACCGCCGCAAGGAACATATCAGCAGCTGAATAGCCGTGGCCAAAAACGCCGTATGCAAAGGTGATTACGGCCAGAAGCCCTATTCCTAGCATCAGCCAGCGGGAAAAGCTGTCCATTTGTCGCAGTAAAGGCGTCGTCAGGCTCTGTACCTGACCCAGCAGACCACTGACCTGGCCAATTTCGGTCGCATCGCCGGTAGCAACCACCACACCCTGCCCCTGACCATAACTAACCAGTGTGCCGGAGTACGCCAGGGACTTACGATCACCGATAGACGCCGCCTCAGCGACTTCTATTGAACTTTTCTCCACCGGCATCGACTCGCCGGTAAGCAAAGCTTCCTCGATCCGCAACTCACGCGCTTTGAACAGCCGCAGATCGGCGGGTACCTTGTCACCGGATTGCAGCAACACAACATCACCGGGAACCAACTGTTCAGCTGGCACACTGATAAAACGGCCGTCACGTTTAACCATCGCCTGGTGCGACATCAGATTGCGAATAGCATCGAGTGCCTTTTCCGCTTTACCTTCCTGAACGAAGCCGATCACGGCATTGATCACCACCACGCCTAGAATAACCCCGCTGTCGACCCAGTGTTCAAGCAGGGCGGTTACCACACCGGCAAAAATCAGGACGTAGATAAGCAGATTATGACATTGCGCCAAAAATCGCTTAAACGGGCTCTTTACCTCGGGCTGAGCTAACGCGTTGGGACCAAACTGGGCTAGGCGCGCCTCTGCGTCTTTTTGCGACAAACCTTCATCAGAGGCAGTAAGCTCCTGAAAAACCTTATCCTTATGCCACGCATGCCAGGGGGTAAGATTTTTTTTAATCGATGCATTCATGATCAATTCCTTTATGAGTCATGATTTATTTATAGCTCTTCGCATCTCGCTTAGATACATAACTAAATAAATATAATGCCCTCACGATCAGGATCTCAAATAGCCATTGAAACGTCCTCGCAACCTATTACACTGATCCGGTGACCACCAATGGAGAGTTAACTTGAGCTTGATCCCCACCCTCAAACCCTGGTTTGGAAGCTTTAGCTTTGCAACGGCACAAACCAACCAGTGGCGTATCGGGGCGTTGACGGTCTCAATTCAACGACACGCATCGGAATGGCAAGTTTGTCACCTCAACACCGGCGCGACCATCGATGAGCAGGCCACAATCGAGGTGACAGAGAACACTAGCCCACTGGAGGAAGGCGCCAAATGTCAGCGACATGCTGTTGCGCAGTCAAACCAGCCCTTAAGGGTACTGCCCGGATTAGCCGATCGGCCCGTGGTAACGCGCCCGTTAATTCCATTTCATCTCCACCCTGGGCAAGAGGTACGGCTCTATGTAGGCACCTCAATCTGGCTGCAAATCTATGCCTTTGAGTCGGGACCGCTGCTGCTGGACCTTCCTGTGCAGCGACCGTCCGACACCTGGTTTGGCCCCTCTAGCCGCGAAGGCGAGGTCTGCTATGCGGCCCGAACCCGGGCAATTTTAGACCTGCAGGATCTGCCGCTGAGGACCGTTCGAGCAACCACCCCGGTAAGAATCAAAAATAACGGCCAGACCCCTCTGTTATTGGAACGCCTGCTGCTGCCCATTCCCCACCTCTCTGTGTTTACTGCCCACGACGGCCGTTTGTGGACCGAAGAGCTTTCGATTCACTGTGACCAAGAGATGAGGTCGGCCCACTTGCAGATAGGCAAAGGGGCACCGGCCATGGCGGGTACGACTCAGCAACTAAACCCTCCTCGAGTACTTCCGGAGCGTGGCGTCTTTACTCGGGCTCTGGGAGCCATTTTTGGTTGAGAGGGACTCGGATGAGGGCTCTCGAATTAGGGAACAACGATGAATGATTTTTGGTTATCCGTTTCAGACTGGCAGCTGCTAGACCGTGCATTTTCTGGTGGACGCGCGATCCTGCTGGTCGGTTTCGGTTATCTACTCGCCAATCTGGCCAGCAATGGCCTGGATCGGCTGATGAGCAAACATCTGACCCGACACCACCTGATCCTGATCCGGCGAATCGCCTTTTACCTGATCATGGGGATGTTCTGCATATCAGCACTTCGCGAACTGGGGTTTCAACTCAGCGTGCTTCTGGGCGCTGCCGGCATTCTCAGTGTGGCTGTCGGCTTTGCTTCACAGACCTCCGCCTCGAATATTATCAGCGGGCTATTCCTGATCGGTGAACGCCCTTTTTCCGTGGGTGATGTAATTCGCGTCGGCAGCACCACCGGCGAGGTCCTGTCGATCGACCTGCTGTCCGCCAAGCTACGCACCTTTGATAATCTATATGTGCGTATACCCAATGAAACCCTGATCAAATCAGAAGTGACCAATATGACCCGGTTTCCGATTCGGCGTCTGGATCTGGAGATAGGCATCGCTTACAAAGAGGATGTCGATAGGGTCAGCAAAGTGCTAAAAGAGGTTGCCAACGCAAATCCGCTGTCGCTAGAAGAGCCAGAGCCGATGATTGTCTTTATGGGTTTTGGGGATTCGGCGATTAATCTTCGATTTTCAGTCTGGGCAACCAAGGAGAAGTTTCTAGACCTCAAAAACAGCATTCAAGCGGAGATAAAAATAGCCTTTGATGCAGCCAACATCGAGATCCCCTTCCCCCATCGCACCCTTTATGTCGGCAGCGCAACCTCGCCCTTTCCGGTTGAGATGGTTAAGCCAACACCTGCGCAAGCCTCGAAACAGCAACAAGAGCCGGTTTAAACCCTATCGAAGAGTCGCTCGAAGTTAGCGCTGGTCGCTGTAGCCACCTGCTCCAGACTCAATGATTTGATCTGGGCAACCGCTTCAGCCACTTCTCGGACATAACAGGGCTCATTGGAATGACCTCGATGGGGAACCGGGGTCAGGTAAGGCGCATCTGTCTCGACCAGAATCCGTTCTAAGGGTACGCGCCGAACCACCTCTCTCAACGTAGCGGCATTGCGAAAGGTGATAATCCCAGAAAATGAGATATAAAGACCCAGCTCTAGTGCTTGCTCGGCCATCGCCCAATCTTCAGTAAAGCAATGCAACACCCCACCTGCCTGCGACAGCCCCTGGCGCAGGCTATCCAGAGTGTCCTTTTGTGCAGCCCGGGTATGGACAATTACCGGCTTGTTCAGCTGCTGAGCGACCTCTAGATGGAGTTCAAAACTACGTTGCTGAGCGGCAATAGATTCTTGTCCATAATGGTAATCCAACCCGGTCTCGCCGATCGCGATCACGCGTGAGTGTGCCGCTGCAGCAACCAGTACGGCCGGGTCAAGCTGTTCGATCTCGTCGCTTAACGGATGCACACCCACCGATGCTTGCACCTGCGGGAAGGGGTCGATCAGCGCCAGCATCGCGTCGCAGCGCGCCATATCGGTTCCGACGCAGAGCAGTCGAGAAACGCCCTGCTGGCTGGCACGCTCGATAACAGGTTGGAGTTGACCGGCGTACGGATCCAGATCCAGACGATCGAGATGGCAATGTGAGTCGATAAGCATGGGCGTAATTACTTGCTGAGAGTGATATTAATCGTGAGAAGCTATTCAGAACCGGGGAAAATCACATGGTATGGGTGAGCCGTCCAGAACCTAGGGCACCCGCTAGGTACGTTTCTATTTTGCCGACAATGGTGTTGTCATCCGCACTCAACTGGATCCCTATCCCAGCCATCTTGCCGCCCTGAGCACCACGCGGCGTGACCCAGACCACCTTACCACTCACTGGAATTTTATCGGGCTCCTCCATCAGATCCAGCAGCATAAACACCTCTTCCCCAAGCTGATAGTCTCGCTGAGTCGCCACAAACACCCCGCCATTTTGGATATAGGGCATATAACTGCGGTAAAGCTCGTCTTTGGTTTTGATGGTCAGGGAAAGAATTCCGTGGCTGGCTCGAGGGCTGGCTGACATCGCTCGTTCTCTACTGTCGCTGGATTAGTATCTAAGTTGAAACAAACCCTTCCAATCGATCAGCAGGTCTTCAAGTAACAGCCGTTCGTTGGGATTATTTCGACTCATCAAATAGTGACGATATTGCTGTATTCTATCAGCGAATTCAAATATCTGCTGCGCGGATAGGCGCTGGCTCAGGGCGATAATCATCTTTTTTGCGGTTAAACTGTTAATGCAGTCGGGATCCTGGGTCGATTGAAAACGAATGAGATCCTGGACCAGCGTCAACCACCAATCGAGTAGATCGAGCAATCGAACCTTGGCTAACTTTTCAGCCGCCTGAGTGCTGCTACCCTCACCCGTAACCGCCTGTTTCAGGGCTTGATAGAGAGCCTTGCGCTGCTCAGCACTGTCATTCTGCAACAGCTCGAGTGCGGCCAGGGGTGCACCTGCAGCGAGATTCAACAGCTCGGTTAAATCGCCTTCATAATCAGTTTGCTGCTTTATCCAATCGAGGGCTTGCGGCTGATCTGGATGATTCAAATAGAGCGCCTGACAACGGCTGCGAATAGTCGCTACGATGCGCCCAGGAAGGTGACTGTAAAGCGCAAACAGGGTTTTACCACCCGGTTCTTCCAGTACTTTTAACAGCGCATTAGCTGCGTTGATATTCATCGCCTCCGCAGGGCCGAGTACCACAACGCGATAACCACCCTGTTGTGCAGACAGCGTAATCGTAGAGACCAGGTCACGTATCTGATCGACCTTGATCGGCTTGCCCAGCCCTTCGGGGGCAATTTCAACCAGATCAGGATGACTGCCCTGGGCGTTCAGCAGGCAGCTCTTGCAATGCCCGCAACTGACGAGCAACTCCGCTTGCTGCTGCGGTTGCTGACAGAGTAGATACTGACCCAGCGCTTTGGAAAACTGCGCCTTGCCCAGCCCAGGTTCACCACAGAGCAACAAGGCATGCGGCAGACGCTGCTGCTGATGCTGTTCGGTCAAGCGCTGCCAGAGTTGATGCTGCCAGGGCAGAACGGACTGTAGCTGGGAGACGGGATCAACGTCCATGATTAAAAAACTCCTGCATCACCTGGCTGATCTGCTGCTGAACATCTACTAGAGGTTTGGCTGCATCGATGATTCTAAAACGCCCAGGTTCGGCATTCGCGCGTTCAAGATAGGCGCTGCGAACACGCTCAAAAAAGGCTAGCTGTTCCTGTTCGAAGCGGTCCAGATCACCCCGCTGTCTTGCGCGCGCCATCCCAACATCAACCGGCACATCGAGCAACAGGGTCAGATCGGGGCGCAGATCGCCCTGCACCAACTGCTCTAACTGGAGAATTCGAGCTCGATCAAGATTACGCCCCCCGCCCTGATAGGCAAAAGTGGCATCGGTGAAGCGATCGCAGAGTACCCAACGCCCCGCTGACAACGCGGGGACGATGACTTGCGACAGGTGCTGCGCACGGGCGGCAAACATCAGCAATAGTTCACAATCACTGCTGACCGGCTCTTCACGCTCGACCAGCAATAAAGTGCGTATCTGTTCGGCCAGAGGTGTGCCGCCCGGCTCACGAGTCTCCACAAAGTCGATTTGCTGCAGCCGTAATAGGCTGCGCAGGTATTCAATATTGGTACTCTTACCGACCCCTTCACCGCCTTCGATGGTGATGAATTTCCCATTAACTGACATTAGTTTTCACTCTGTGCTTTTTCGGGTATCGCCGCTTCAGCCTCGACCGCTGGAGAAGATTGATAATCTTTGCGCCGCTGCTGCCGCTGGAAACGTGTTACGGCACGATTGTGTGCTTCAAACGTCGCCGAAAACTGATGACTGCCGTCCCCTTTGGCGACAAAGTACAGCGCATCGCCCGATTCAGGATGGAGTGCAGCCCGGATCGCAGCACGGCCTGGATTGGCGATAGGGGTGGGCGGTAGGCCATGAATTCGGTAGGTGTTGTAGGCTGTATGCCGATTCAGGTCGGCACGGGTGATATTACCCGTATAGCCCTCCCCCATCCCGTAGATCACGGTCGGATCGGTCTGTAGCCGCATCTTCTTGTCTAATCGGCGGGTAAAGACGCCCGCTATCGCCGGGCGCTCGAACGCCGCGCCGGTCTCTTTCTCAACAATAGAGGCTAGGATCAGCGCCTCGTAAGGGCTACTGAGCGGTAACTTGTCGGCACGCTCCGCCCACTCCTGTTCGAGCAACCTTTGCATCGATTGATAGGCACGCTGCAGAATCTGTCGATCCGTGGTGCCGCGGCTAAAGCGATAAGTATCGGGATAGATCCAACCCTCGGCGGAGTTTTCGATCCCCAGTAGTTGAGCAATACTCTGGGGGTCGGTCTTCTCAAGCGTTGTCAGAATCTGGGGGTGTGCCTGCAACGATGCAATAAGCTCCTGTACGGTTTTACCCTCAACCAGGGTAACCTGATAACTGACAACCTCACCTTGGACCATCATCTGCAGTAGTGCTGCATGATTCAATCCAGGTTCAAGACGGTATTCGCCCGCTTGGATACGGTGAGCCAGGTTGTTGTGACGCGCATACAGACGTAGCAACAGCGGCTGGTCGACAAACCCGCGCTCAACCAACTGATTGACCACCGCTCTGAAACTACTTCCCGGCGCAACCAGCAACTGCTGAGGTTCGTTCAATAGCAAGGGTTGCTCACCAAGCACCTTAAGCTTGGATTGGCCAAAATAAGCGGCAACAGCAACGACCACCAGTAGCAACAAAAGGCCTATCAACAGATGCTTCAGGACTCGCATCGTCTAGCCTCAACCAGCCACTGCTTGACGGATTCAATCATAGGGGAAAGAGGAATAGCACGACCCGCGCAGCCACGTACGGGTAATACGCCAAAGCCCGTATTGGTGACAAACGCGCCCTCGGCGTCAAACAGATCATCAACACTGAGCGCTTGCTCAATCACCTCGACGCTATTTCTTTCGGCCCAGTCAATAATCACCGATCGAACAACGCCCGCCACTCCGCATTGATCCAAGAGTGGCGTTAGCAGTTGTGGCCCCCGAACCAAGAACAGATTACTCATCGTGCCTTCAATTAAACGATTTTGAATATCGCACACCAAGCCCTCAGGGTACTGATCCTGCCATTCACGCCTGGCCAAGACCTGCTCCAAGCGATTCAAATGTTTAATGCCTGCCAACAAGGGGTTAAGCCCCAGCCGGGTACGGCACAGATAGAGTTCACAGCCTTGCTGATACCAGTGCTGTGGATACTCAGTAGCAGCTGAGATCATCAGCAACCGATTGGGTGAGAGTGGTTCAGCAACCCGATAACCGCGTCCACCGGCACCCCGCGTCACAATCAGCTTCAGGATGGCCTGTTCTCGACCGCGACAAAGCTGCCCAATCTCACTCCTTAAACAATCGATTAAAGACTGATCAGTGGGTATTCCAAGGCGCTTTAACCCCTGATAAAGACGATCCAGATGACGCTGCAACAGCAGCGGTTTCTCGGCCTCGATGCGCAGTGTTTCAAAGACGCCATCACCGTAGCTTAGGCCTCGGTCATAGAGACTGAGCTGGGCGCAAGGCTGACCGTTAACCAGAGTATTATTCATCAAAAAAAGAAACGGGCTGCGGATGCAAGCCTGTATGCCTTAAGAGAGACGCTTGAACACCAAGGTACCGTTGGTACCACCAAACCCAAACGAATTGGACATCGCCACGTTGATCTCCGCTTCCTGGGCGCTGTGAGCCACATAATTCAAATCACAGCCTTCAGACGGGTTATCCAAATTGATCGTCGGCGGCGCGACCTGATCGCGGATCGCCAACACACTAAAGATCGCCTCAACCGCACCCGCAGCACCTAGCAGATGTCCAATCATCGATTTGGTTGAGCTCATTCGAACCTTCAATGCACTATCACCTAAGACGCGCTTTGCCGCATTGGATTCTGCGATATCTCCGGCAGGCGTCGAGGTACCGTGGGCGTTGATATAATTCACTTGATCTGGATTAAGACCGCTATCTTTGATCGCATTGGCCATCGATGCAGCGGCGCCACGGCCATCTTCAGGCGGAGAGGTCATATGGTAAGCATCACCGCTCATACCGAACCCGGCCAACTCCGCATAGATGTTGGCACCGCGACGCTTAGCGTGCTCGTACTCTTCCAGCACCATGATGCCGGCGCCATCACTGAGCACAAAACCATCTCGATCCCGATCCCAGGGACGACTGGCAGCCTGAGGGTTGTCATTACGTTTGGATAACGCCCGAGCGGCAGCAAACCCACCTAATCCCAAAGGCGTCGTCGCCATTTCAGCACCACCTGCAACCATCACATCGGCATCACCATAAGCGATCATCCGTGCGGCAGAACCTATATTGTGCGTCCCTGTGGTGCAGGCGGTAACGATAGCGATATTCGGACCCTTAAAACCATAACGAATAGACAGGTTGCCAGCGATCATATTGATAATGCTGCCGGGCACAAAAAACGGGGAGATCTTGCGCGGACCTCCCTTTTCAAGAATAGAGTGATTTTTTTCGATCAGCGGCAGACCGCCAATTCCAGAACCCACCGCCAGACCGATTCGATCGGCATTAGCTTCGGTGACAATCAACCCGGAGTCTTCAATCGCCTGAACACCTGCGGCCATACCATATTGGATGAAAAAATCCATTTTGCGGGCATCTTTAGGATCCATATAATCAGCCGCATCGAAGCCTTTGATAGAGCCACCAAAGGTCGTGGTATACGCCGATACATCAAAATGCTCGATAGGACCTATACCGCTATTACCCTTAACGATATTTTCCCACGTCTCTTTGACCGTGTTTCCAACAGGGGTCAACAGTCCCATGCCGGTAACAACTACTCTTCTCCGAGACATCGCAATCTCCATCAAATATTTTTAATAGGCAAATAAAAAGCCGCCCTATGTAAACATAGCAGCGGCTTTCTGGAACAGCGTGTTACTGCTTACTGGTTAGCTGTAACGTAAGCGATTGCCAGTTTAACAGTAGTGATCTTTTCAGCTTCTTCATCAGGAATTTCAGTTTCAAATTCCTCTTCCAAAGCCATAACAAGCTCAACAGTGTCGAGGGAATCAGCGCCTAAATCTTCAACAAAAGAGGCTTCATTGGTAACTTCTTCTTCTTTTACGCCCAGCTGCTCGGCAACAATCTTTTTTACGCGCTCTTCAATAGTACTCATAGTTTTTCCTGCTTGTTATGAACGACTTATTCAGCGATGTTGTTAGAAAATCTCTTTCAACACTACCGAGTTAAATTGGTCACCTCTCCGCCTATAGGCTGGATGATGGGGACATTATCAACATATTCGGCAAAAAAACAATTCCCCTAGGAGAATTAGGCCATGTACATGCCGCCGTTGACGTGAATAGTATCACCGGTGACATACCCGCCAGCCTCGCTAGCCAAGAAACCAACCACAGCCGCGACCTCTTCAGGTGCTCCGAGTCGATTCAACGGTATCTGACTTTTAAGCTTTTCTTTATGCTCTTCTGCCAAACCACTGGTCATATCGGTATCAATAAATCCAGGCGCAACAGAATTGACCGTGATATTACGCGAAGCGACCTCTCTAGCCAATGCCCGACTGAAACCTTCGACGCCCGCTTTAGCGGCAGCATAGTTACACTGACCACCATTACCCATAGAGGCGACCACCGAACTGACGTTGATAATTCGCCCCCAGCGCGCCTTGGTCATGCCACGCAAGCAAGCCTTGGATACACGGTAGATCGAACTCAGATTGGTATTTAACACCGCATCCCACTCATCCGCCTTCATCCGCATCAGGATGTTATCTCGAGTGATCCCAGCGTTATTAACAACAATGGCAATCGCACCAAACTCAGTCTGGACTTGGCCTATAACGGCATCGACAGATTCCTGCGAAGCCACGTCCAAGAGCAACCCCTTACCCTGAATACCCGCATCGGCCAGATGCTGAGTGATAGATAACGCACCCGCTTCACTGGTCGCCGTACCAACAACAACAACACCCTGCCGACCGAGCTCTAGTGAAATCGCCTTGCCAATTCCACGTGTCGCACCGGTGACTAACGCAATCTTTCCTTCTATGCTCATTTTACGCTCCGATATATCATTCTATTTGGCGCTTAGCGCCCTAGCGCCGTATTCAAACCCGCAACATCATTAATGGCTGCAACCGATAAACCACGCTGTATCCTTTTATTAAGTCCGGACAATACCTTTCCAGGACCACACTCAATCAGAGTTTGAACCCCCTGCCCAGCCATCGCATTTACCGTATCGGTCCAAAGCACCGGACTATACAACTGAGCAATTAAATTGAGCTTTATCTCTTCGATCGAATCTGCAACGCAGGCTTTTACATTCTGCACTACAGGAATCTGAGGCATTTGAAACACAATCGACTCAAGCGCCGTTGCCAAGCGCACGGCAGCTGGCTGCATCAACGCACAGTGCGAGGGGACACTCACGGGCAATTCAATGGCGCGCTTAGCCCCTGCCTCCTTGCATAATACGATTGCACGGGCCACAGCGTCGGCCTCACCGGCAATAACAACCTGCCCCGGCGAGTTATAGTTGACCGCAGAAACGACCGACCCCTGTGCAGCATCAGCACACGCCTGCTCAATCAACGCATCGTCCAACCCCAGCACAGCAGCCATTGCGCCTACACCCGCAGGCACCGCCGCCTGCATAAACTGGCCACGCTTTTCGACCAACGCAATACCATCTTGCAATGACAAAGCGCCTGAACAAACCAAAGCCGTATACTCGCCCAGACTATGCCCAGCCAATAGCCCGGGCTGCTCGCCGCCTTGTTGTAACCATAAACGCCAAAGCGCCACACCCGCCGCTAACAATGCAGGCTGGGTTTTATCCGTACTATTGAGTTCCGCCTCCGGACCATCCTGGACCAAAGACCAGAGATCATATCCCAGCACCGTACTCGCTTCGGCAAAAGTTTCTTCGATCAATGGATGCTGCTGAGCCAGCTCCGACAACATGGTTAACTGCTGTGAGCCTTGACCCGGAAAAACGAAACCCAGTGTTTGATTCATGAAATCCCCATAGATAGAAAATGGCAGTGCAACCTGCCCACTAGTTTAATGTGACCCGTGTTATACAACCCAGTCGACCAAGCAACCGCATCAATTCAATACCCTGCAGCAGCCAACTTCAACCAACCATGCCAGATAATCTAAGCTCACGCGATGACCTAGATACTCGGGTATAAAGCGTCCGAGGTATAAACTATCTGACCTAAACTATTTGACCTAAACTATCTGGCCTAAACCGACCGAGCCTAAACAATCTGCCCGAGCTTTGCGTTAATCAACCCGGGCACATCCCGCAGAACCTCCGCCTGCGCCTGCGCTATCGCGTAACCAAAACATTCGCGGGTTGCCGATCCGTGACTTTTAACTACGATCCCCTGAAGCCCCAACAAACTAGCCCCGTTACGCCGCGAAGGATCCAGCTGCTGCTTGAGCTGATTTAAGACCGGCATAGCCAGCAATCCTACAACTTTTCGATACCAACTGCTGTTGAAGGACTGCTTGAGCTGCTCAGCAATCAATCGCGCAAGCCCCTCACTGCTTTTTAAGGCTACATTTCCGACAAAACCATCACAGACCACCACATCAGCTTTGCCTGAGTAGATATCATTACCCTCGATATAGCCGATATAATTCAAGGCGGCATGCTCTCTTAGCAACCGGGATGCAAGCTTAACCTGCTCATTCCCCTTGACCTCTTCCACACCGACATTAAGCAGCGCAACCCGAGGGGCCTCAACCTCATCTAAAGCCTCTGCCAATGCAGCCCCCATTAACGCAAACTGAAACAGATGTTCCGCGCTACAATCCACATTGGCACCCAAATCAAGCATATAGCAGTGCCCTTTGCGGGTAGGAATGGTTGTTGCGATGGCGGGACGATCGATACCTGGATGCATATGAAGAAGATAGCGTCCCATCGCCATTAGCGCACCTGTATTTCCGGCACAAACACAGGCATCGGCGCGCCCTTCAGCCACCAGCTTGACAGCGCGATACATCGAAGAGTCTTTACCCTTACGCAACGCAACAGAAGGCTTAGCTGTCATGGTTATAACAGACTGGGTTGCTTCTATACAAAGCTGGCCGGAATACCGAGCGGGCAGATAGGATTCGATCTGGACAGGATCACCCACCAGGATCAAACAGGTATCGGGATGTAAAGCAGAGAAATCGAGTGCGGCGGGAACAGCTACACGGGGACCGAAGTCCCCGCTCATCACATCTACTGCAAGAGTGCAGCGAGTGACCAATGGTTACTCAGCGTCTTTAGCGATAACCTGGCGACCACGGTAGAAACCATCATCGGTCACATGGTGACGACGATGAACTTCACCGGTGGTGCTGTCTTGAGACAGTGTGGGTGCAGTCAATGCATCGTGTGAACGACGCTGACCACGGCGTGAACGTGTAACTTTACTCTTCTGAACAGCCATGACTACGCAGCTCCTGATCTAGTGTTTATTGGCCTTAAGTTGGGCCAGTACGTTAAATGGGTTTTTCCTATCGTTGTCACCAGACTGCACCACGGCTTCGCCGTATTCAGTCTTAACGACACAATCCTGATGCTGAGCTATCAGCGGCAAGGTCAAAATAAGCTCCTCTTCAACCAACTGATAGAGATCTTGCCTAGGCTCATTGACGATATAGGGATCGTAATAACGAGGAAGCTGCTTGGCGGCTTCATCATCAGCGACGATACCCAAATTCATCTCGGCTTCAAGTTCAAGCGTGACCGGTTCCAGACAGCGCTGACAAAGCATTTTTACCCTGGTGGTAGCACGCCCTTTGATATAACGAATACGCTCTTCATCAACACCAAAAACCATACTAACATTGGCAACTCCATCACTATCAACAAGATAGCCACTCAATCGTTCCAACTTATCGAGCTTCACAGTGCCGTCAATAATTCGACCCTGATCGGCAGCCTGGCGAGAATCAATTGTGATGGGTAATGAGGCCTTCAACATAAGCGCGACATAATAGGGATCTAGGCTGTTAGTGTAAAGAGATCATCAATAAAAAAGATTACTATTAGCCTCTCCCTGACTAACCTATAAATTCCGGATTAAAAGCATGCGTCGATTGATACTCGCATCCACATCTTCATTTAGAAAATCTCTGCTCGAAAAACTGCAGCTGAGATTTAGTTGCCAGGCGCCTGATATAGACGAAACGCCTAACCATGATGAATCCGCTGAAGCACTGGTACAACGCCTGGCTCAGGCCAAGGCCGAGAAAATTGGCTCCACCACTCCTGATGCGCTGATCATCGGCTCAGATCAGGTCGCTGTCTTCAATGGACATATTATTGGCAAACCGCACAATCACAATCGAGCGACCGAGCAACTTCGCGCCTGTAGCGGCCAAGTAATCACCTTCTATACAGGACTCTGTCTACACGACAGCAACAGCGGAAAATCTGAGCGGATCTGCGACCTATTCAGGGTTCACTTTAGGCCCCTCAGCGACGACCAGATAGAACGTTACCTGCAACGCGAGCAACCCTACCAGTGCGCAGGCAGCTTTATGGCAGAAGGCCTAGGCATCAGTCTGTTCAAAAAACTCGAAGGCGACGACCCCAACACCCTGGTAGGGTTACCCTTGATTCGTTTGATCGAACTGCTGCACCGCCAGGGGATAGAGATCCCCTGAACGGCCGCTGACACCTATCAACGATTAAAACCTAAACGAAAACGCCATCACGCTACTTTAACCCGGGAGCATCAAACCCTAGCTGGGTAGAAATCGTTTTAGCAAATGTCACCCCCATTCGCTCCGCCAGCTTCTCCCAAGTAGAGAGCGAGGGAGTGAAATTGACGATATGCTCTTCGCCCACTATCTCTCGTGCTACATAGCCCGCGCTACCCAAGCCATCAATCAACCCTAGCTCCAGCGCCTGCTCACCCGTCCAGATCAAACCACTGAAAAGCTCATCCGATTGTTTTAGCCGATCACCACGCCCTTTTTTAACCTGCTCAATAAACTGCAGATGGGTAGTATCGAGCACGGATTTCCAAAACTCTTTCTCTGTCTCCTTTAAAGGCGTAAATGGATCCAAAAATGCTTTATGCTCTCCGGCAGTCACCAACCGACGCTCAATACCCAGCTTTTCTAGCACGCCGACAAAGCCAAAACTAGACGAGATAACACCTATAGATCCTACCAGGCTTGCTTTGTCGGCATAGATCTCATCGGCCGCAGCTGCGATGTAATACCCACCAGAGGCGCCGATATCACCGATCACGCTGTATAGCTTGATATCAGGATGGAGCACCCGCAGCCGCTTGATCTCATCATACACATAGCCCGACTGTACTGGACTACCGCCGGGACTGTTAATACGCAGAATAACGCCCCGCGTATTTTCATCGTCAAACGCCGCGCGCAGGCTATGAGCGATGCTATCGGCGTTGGCCTCGGTATCTGCCGCTATAGCACCGCTGATATCAACCAGCGCCGTATGCGGCTTATTGCCAGCAATCTGCTCCGACCAGTTGCTATCCATAATCAGATAAAGCACTGCAAACAGATAAATAAAGGTTAACGATTTAAAAAAGATACCCCAGCGCCTAGATCGGCGATGCTCGACCGACAGACCGTTAACCATCTTCTCAATCAGCCGCCACTCTTTAGAACTCCCACCTGGATGTTCTTGCGGATTGGGATTTTGAGCAGAACTATTTTTAGCTGCTTGGTTTGCTTCAGAATTAGAGCCTGAGCCCCAGAGATTATCACTCACACAATTGTCCTATCTATAACGGGCCAAAGGATCATACTCGACGCTCGAGCCAATGCTCGAGCTCTTCAAAGCGATCAATAATACGCTGCGGCGAATGTTTACGCAGCCTCTCAGGATGATGCGCACCATAAGAAACACCTATAGATGCCATCCCAGCCGCAACCGCCATGGCTAGATCGTACTCGGTATCACCGACCATAACGGCTTCATCGACCTGGTAACCACTCACGCTCAATAGCTGCTCCAGCATTAAAGGATGCGGCTTAGACTTTGTCTCATCGGCGCAGCGGCTATAATCAAACGCGCCTCCGAGTCCGGTTTCTGCCAACACCCTATCCAACCCCTTGCGACTTTTTCCGGTAGCCACCGCAAGCTGATAGCCGCTCTGACGAAGACGCGCAAGCCCCTCCACCACCCCCGGGAAAAACTCTGTAGGGGTATCATCCTGCTCTATATAGAAGTAACCATAACGCGTACGCATCTGCGCTTCCTTTGCCGCACTCAAGCCTCCGAATAGCTCATCAAACACCTCCGGCAAGCCCAAACCGATAATATTTCGAACCGCCTCAGGCCCCGGCACAGGCAAGGATTCAGCGGCTGCAGCTTTCTGCATAGAGCTGATAATCCTGTCAGCGGAGTCTATTAGAGTGCCATCCCAATCAAAAATAATTAACTTCAAATCCACCTCGGAGCCACCTTGATACCCTCTTGTTACGATTTACAACCAAACTAAATATAAATTTTCACTCAAAATAACACTTTGGTTTGGCGAGCCAACAACCATAGGCTACCCTAGCCGCGTTGGAATATCATTTAAGTTATCAGGAGAGCCCATGAACGACCTGCACGGCTACTATATCGAAGATCTCAGCGAGGGCATGACCGCCTCATTCGCCAAAACCATCTCCGAATCAGATGTCTACACCTTTGCCGGGATCACCGGCGACAACAATCCCGTCCATATCAATGCCGAATACGCCGCTCAGACCCTGTTTAAGGAGCGCATCGTCCACGGCATGTTCAGCGCAGGACTGATCTCAGCCGTGCTGGGCACCAAGCTTCCCGGACCCGGTGCCATCTACATCGATCAGAACATCAAATTCAAAGCGCCAGTCAAGATTGGCGATACCGTTACAGCTACTGCCACCATCACCGAGATCAACACAGAGCGTCGTCGCGTCGTCTTAAATACTGTCTGCACCGTAAGCGGTAAAACTGTTGCCGCAGGAAGCGCAACCCTGATGGTTGACTCTAAAAACTAAGCTAACTAGGAGCGCCTCATGCTGATATCACCCAATAAAGCGTTATTGCTCGTCGTTGATATCCAGGAAAAACTGGTCCCGGCAGTCTGCCAGCCCGAACAACTGATCAAACAGACACGCTGGCTGATGGAGATTGCTACTTTACTCAAGGTTCCTGTCCTTGTGTCCGAGCAATACCCACAAGGGCTTGGACACACGGTAGCGGAGCTGGCAGAACTCGTCAGCACCGAACAGATCGTCGATAAGGTCTATTTTTCCTGTGCGGCAGAGTCGCCCTGTCTTGAAAAAATTCGCCAGCAACAGCGGAGTCAGATTGTAATCTGCGGCATGGAAGCTCATGTCTGTGTATTTCAAACAGCGGTCGGTTTAAAAGAACAGGGCTTCGACGTCTTCGTGGTCAGTGATCTTATCTCGTCTCGACACGAAGGTGATAAACAACTCGCCATTGCACGCCTGCAACAACTACAGATCCAGATAGTCAGCCGTGAAATGGTCGCCTTTGAATGGATGGAAAAGTCTGGCACAGAAAGCTTTAAGGCGATCAGTAAAAATTATCTGCGCTGATCCAGCCCTGCATAAGAAGCTGACATAGCAAAAAAGAGACTCCTGAGTCTCTTTTTTAAATCGTGCAAAAAATAGTCAGCTTATCTATTAAATACCGTTCAAATGCACCACAAAGGACTCAGGGTCAGGCACCCCGACCAGCATCTTGGCTGACTGCAGCGTTCCAGCCCGATCGTAGAACACTAACGCGGGTGGCCCGATGATACCGTACCGCTGATAAAGCGCCTTTGCAGCCGCATCATTAGCCGTAACATCGACCTTTATAGTTACGAATCCTCGCAGTTTATTGATCACCGCCGTATCGGCAAAGGTATAGAATTCCAACTCCTTACAGGACACACACCAGTCAGCATAAAAGTCCAGCATCACCGGGCTCTGGCGAAGCTTCGCCTGCTCCAGTAACGGATCCAACTGTTCGATGGAAGTAACCTTAGTGAAAGTTACCGACTCAGGGGTGGAAGCTACCGCTCTTCCTCCTAGCCCCTGTAAAGGCTGCAACAAAGACCCCTGACCACTCGCAGCACCGATCAACAACATCACCGAGTAAATCAACAGCAACAGCCCCAGCGCCTTGCCCAACCGCACAGCAGCTCCTGCGCCTTGCTCGAACCGATCAAGGGCGTGCAAAAACACAGCACAACCCAGTAACACAACGGCTAGCAGAATCTGAGTTACGACCGCCGGAACAATTCTATCCAGCATCCAGACTGCCAATAGCAGCAATGCGACCCCAAACACCTGCTTGACTACATTCATCCAGGCGCCCGCTTTGGGTAATAACTTACCCGCAGAGCAGCCGATCAAGATGAGCGGAGAACCCATTCCCATACTCAGCGTAAACAGCGCCAAGCCTCCCAGCACAGGATCACCTGTCTGACCGATATACACCAACGCTCCGGCCAAGGGAGCCGCCACACAGGGGCCTACAATGAGCGCAGACAGAAAGCCCATGATGGCGACACCGAGCAGATGACCACCCTGTTGGCTCCGGCTAACCCGATTCAGCGCATTCTGGAATGAAGCAGGAACCTGCAGCTGGTAAAACCCAAACATCGACAGCGACAGCACCACAAATAAGCCGCTAAATATCGAGATAATCCAGGGGTTTTGAAAGCTGGCTTGAAGATTCTCACCAAACAGCCCAGCCAACACGCCAATCAGGGTATAGGTCAGACTCATCGACAGCACGTAAACCAGAGAAAGGACGAAAGCCTTCCGGGTTGTGACCTGCTCACCCTGCCCGGCAATCACTCCCGCCAAAATAGGTATCATCGGAAACACACAGGGGGTCAAGGATAATGCTAGCCCTGCTAGAAAAAACAGTCCGAGGGTGAGCCAAAGATTACCGCTGGACAGCTGATCTATAAATTGTTTAGGGTCTGTCAGTGAGAGTTCGAAATCGGCTGGCTGCGCAGTCTCCACCAAACCCGGCAACCCAGCAGCCAGCAACGGCACCTGCGTCAACGGCTCTGATTTTTCAACCGGAGGGTAACAGATACCGCCCTCCCAGCAACCTTGGTACTCAATCCCCAGCAGACCGTCTACGCCAGTCTGCGCTGTTGATTGCAACCTAACGAACAGCTCAACCTCGTGGTAATAGACTTCCACGTCACCAAACAACGGATCTTTCTTTTGAACCGACGTAGGGTAGCGAACCTCAACAACCTCTATGCTTTCAGTGGGTTTGAGCTTGATCTTGTCGCGGTATAGGTAGTAATCCTCTTCGATCAACCAATGTAGACGGTAAACCCCCTCACCGAGCGAACGAACACTCAGCTGATAGGCCTGATCGACCGGTAGCGGGCCATCATTACTAGAAATCAACTTATCGAAAACAGAGGCCTGGGCAGGCCCCGTCAGCGACAGTAGCAGCCAGGCGCTAAACAACCACAGCGACAAACGAATACGATTAAAAAAAGCAGCCATCAGCTAAGTGTTCCCATGCACAGACAAAAGACAGGTATGAATCAGGTTGACCGACTAGTCAGCCAGGAAGTTCAACCTACAGACACTTAGAACCAGTCATTGTTACGCTGCCGACGCTTGGGCAAGTGAGGAACAATCAAACCGATAATCAAACCACCGAACACCAGCGCACCACCGCGCAGGAACCACCCCATTAGATGCGTTTCATCCATTGCGCCAATCTCCAGCTTTAGCCGCTCAACTTCATTCTGAAGCTGGGAAACCTCCGCTGTATACTGCGCCTGCTGGTTATTGGAGTTGTTTAAATCAGACTCTAGCCCAGCCACCGCCTCGCTCTGCTCAGTATTTAGCTGACGACTCCTGGCCAACTCTTTCTCAAGCTCCGGTAACCGCGAAGCAAGGCTTCGGCCCTTGTCGACGTATTTACCCTGAACCCAGCCCTCGGTACCTTTTGCCAAGCGTACTTTGACATACCCAGAAGCCGCATCCTTTGCCAGCAGATCGAGCATAGTCCCACTGGGCAGGTTACCGATGATCCTATATTGATTACTCGGACCGCTGTGCATGAAAACGGAAACCTCATCGCTGATATGGTACTCAGCACTATTGGCCACAGCAGACACAAATAAAACAAACAGAAACAAAATGTTACGCATTTTAAACATTCCCTAATACAAACAAGTACGAGTCACAAAAGGAGCTGATTATAACAGCCTCCTCGGCTCGGGTTAAACCGCTAATATTGCCCGTGATGCTGTTATCATATGCGCTGATCTTCAGCCTGGATACGAGAATGACAGCCCTGTTTTCCATCACGCCCTTACAGCAGGCTTTGTTAAAACAGCAAACCATCTTGACCCCCAATCGCCGCTTGAGTCGACACCTGCTCGACAGCCATGCTTTCAGTCAGCGCCAACAAAGGGTAAAGGTATGGAGCACCCCGGCAGTCTTTTCACTCGAAAGCTGGGTAAAACAGTGTTGGCAACAGCTTCAAGACAGCAACCACCCCCTAGGATTCTCGTTGCTTCTCGACCCTCGCCAGGAGCTACTGCTCTGGAAGCGGACCCTGGAGCAAGATCCTGCCACGCAAGACTGGCTTCAACCTGCAGGGGCGGCCCGCCACGCCCAGCAAGCACTGAAAACCTTACAACTCTGGCGTCAGCTCCCAGGATCGGAGCAGTTACAGCCCTTTATTGATGAGGATTTTGTTTTTAGCCGCTGGCACCAAAGTTTCCGGGCGCACTGCCAGCCGTTGCATGCGATCAGCTTCTGCGATGCGATCGAACGCTTAATCGAAGCTTTCCAACAGGGTGTCTTAACCAGGCAGTCCTGCGTATGGCTGGTTGAATTTCAGGATATACCGCCTCTGTATCAAGCACTCTTAGAGGCAGCATTTGAGCAACAACAGCCATTGCAGAGCCAGCATCCATCAGGGAACTGCCAACGCCTAGGCTGCGAAACAGTAGAGCAAGAGATACAGCTTGCAGCCCAATGGACACGACAAATTCTGCAGCACCAACCCGGTGCATCCATTGCTATCGTCGATCCACAGCTAAGCGCTAGGCGCGCACTACACGAGCGTACATTCAGGCAACTGCTCGAACCCAACAGATTATTTGCTGACGCTGCGGTGGACGCCCCGCTGTTCAACATGTCGATAGGCACGCCGTTAGCGGACTGCCCGATCATCGACGCTGCGTTTTTATTATTAGGGCTGACGACACGCCCACTCTTGCTAGATCAACTAGCTGGGTTGCTTTACAGCCCATTTTTAAGCGGTACTGCGCAGGAGATGGAGAACAGGATAGCGCTAGAACTGCGACTACGTCGACTTGGTATGGCGGAGCTTCCCCTATCCCAGGTACAACAACAGCTGGTACTGATGAATAGCCGCCAGGTGGCAAACCAGACTGAAGATTCACCCCAAGAGCCGCAACCCTGCTGTCCCCGCCTGGAAACCGCGCTGCACCTGTTAGAAAAGGTTAAGCGCCAACCCAAGCGTTCGCTCAATGCCTGGGGACCACGAATAGTCAGCACCCTGACGCAGCTGGGCTGGCCAGGCGAGCGCCAGCCGAGCAGCCTGGAATATCAGCAGATCAAGCTCTGGTACAAACTACTGGCAGAACTGACCCGCTTCGATAGCCTACTGCCCGAGATGAGCTTTAGTGACGCGCTAAACCTGCTGCGTACAGAGAGTCAAAGTACTGTTTTTCAGCCACAGACACCCGATTCAGCGGTTCAGATTTTAGGGCCTTTGGAAGCGGCCGGGCTCCGCTTCAGCCATTTGTGGGTCATGGGGCTCAATGATGAAAGCTGGCCCAATCCACCCGATCTCAACCCCTTGCTGCCCGCGGCCTACCAGCAAAAAATGCAGATGCCGCACGCATCTGCAGAACGGGAACTGCATTTCGCCCGACAACTGACCCAACTGTTTGCAACCAGCGCTGAACAGGTCGTTTTCAGCCACCCAGTCCGGCTGGAGGATCAGGCTTTGCGGCCCAGTGCATTGATCACCCAGTTCCCCGAGGCAACCCTGAGCCAGCTAAAGCTCAGTCCCCAGCGCTGGTTTTCTGAACTGGAGCAATCACCCCCTCCGGCAACCCTGCAAGCGGATGCGCCGATGGAGCGCATCGATACGTCCAATGCGCCTTCCATCACTGCAGCCGAACGGGATCAGTTGCGTGGCGGCAGTGCTATCTTGACCAATCAGGCACTCTGCCCTTTCAGTGCGTTCGCCATCCACCGACTTGGTGCCAAGCCCCTTGAGCGCCCACAAACCGGACTGAGCGCAGCAGATAGAGGCAACCTGCTGCACGCAGCTTTAGAGCAGATCTGGCAACAGCTGCAGTCGCAGCAAAGACTGTTGACGATCGATCCCGAGGATCTGCAACAGCTCCTTAACGAGGCTATCAAGCAGGCTATCGCCCCCTTTCAAAAACGAACCCCCGTTTGGATGGCAGAACGTTTCTGGACCCTCGAACAGCAACGTTTAACAGCGCTGATCGAGCGCTGGTTAGCACTGGAACGGGAGCGCCCCGAGTTTCGAGTCATCGCTATCGAGAAGGCACTCAACACCGAGCTACTTGGGATGCCGTTGCGGCTCAGGATCGATCGCATCGACCGTCTCAACGATGGCAGCGAACTGCTGATCGATTATAAATCCGGTACCCCCAATATCGCTGACTGGTTCGGAGAACGGCCACGCCAGCCACAGCTGCCGCTGTACCAACTAACCACCCGCAATCCTGTCTCCGCGCTCGCTTTCGGCCAGGTCAACGCCAGCGAAGTCGCCTTTAAGGGGATCAGCCGTGACCAATCTCCGCTGCCTGGAATTAGCCCCTTAAATCAACTAAGAAATCCTCCCTGCGCCGACTGGGGGCAGATGACCCAGCTGTGGAAACAAACCTTGGAGCAGCTGATGGGCGATTTTATCGACGGTCGGGTCAGCGTATCCCCGCTCGATCTCAATGTTTACCAGTATTCAGAACTGCAACCGCTAAACCGCTACTACGAGCAGGAGCGATTGGGCCAGACAGCCAATCAAACCCAGAAACCCGACGCTCAGCCCAGCCCTCAGCCCAGCAGCCCTGCGCTAGATCCCACCCCCAACCCTGGCAACGGAGCCTGACCATGGCCGATCCGATCGATCTTGGTAACCGCCAACTGGCGCTCGATCCCCTGTCCTCATTCAGCGTTCGCGCGCCGGCAGGCTCAGGAAAAACAGAACTGTTAACCCAGCGGATACTAAAGCTGTTGGCACGGGTGCAGCGCCCCGAAGAGGTGCTGAGCATTACCTTTACCCGCAAGGCTGCGGCTGAGATGCGTGATCGCCTGCTCAAGGCACTGCGTTTAGCAGAAAATGATCAACCGCCTGAATCCGACTATCAACGCCAAACCTGGTCACTGGCACGCGCCGTGCTAGCAAACGATGCGCGCCTGGATTGGAACCTACGCCAAAACCCGGCCCGACTGCAGATCAAGACGATCGACTCTCTCTGTGCCAGCCTGACCAAGCAGCTACCCATGCAGGCAGAGTTTGGCCAGCAGCCCGATATCGCTCCTGACGCCACAGCGCTTTACCAACAGGCGGTACAGCGATTACTCGAGCAGCTTGAAAGCAATGCGCTGCTGGCCGAGCCACTGGGCCGGTTGCTGCTGCACCTGGATAACGATATAGCGCGCGCCGAGGCGTTATTGATATCCATGCTGGCTCGGCGTGACCAATGGCTGCCGCTGATCGGTAGCGGAGAACAGCTTCGCCAAGCCAGGCCTATTCTGGAATCTGCGCTGGCCCAACTGGTAATCGATGAGTTATCGGCTCTACAGCAGCGGCTACAGCCCTTCGCTAGTAGCCTTGCTGCACTGGCGGACTATGCCGCACAAAACCTGCATCAGGATCAGCGTGAGTCCAGGGTGCGCGACTGCCTCGGTCTGAGCGAACTCCCTGCAGCAGCGCCTGCACAGCTAAGCCAATGGCAAGCACTGGCCGAACTGCTGCTCACCAAAGAGGGGAACTGGCGGCGCAGCGTCACCGTCGCCAACGGTTTCCCGGCAGGAAAGAGCAGCGCAGAAAAAACCCAGATGAAAGCTCGAAAAGAAGCATTGTTTGAGCTGATCAGCTTACTCAACCAGCTGCCAGGGATACTACCGCGGCTACAGCGGCTAAAGCTGCTGCCAACGGCTGAGTATCAGGATAACCAATGGCAGATCTTGGATGCCCTGACCCAGGTGCTGCCCAACCTGGTCGCCCAGCTATGGTTGTGCTTCAGCGAGCAGAACCAGGTGGACTACGCCCAGATCACAGCCTCGGCACTTCAATCACTTGGCAGTGAAGAGCAGCCTACCGATCTGACATTGATGCTCGACTATCGAATCAGCCATATCCTGGTCGATGAGTTTCAGGACACCGCCTCCCCGCAGATTGAACTGTTAAAAAAGCTCACCTACGGCTGGCAGAACGGTGACGGTCGAAGCCTATTTATTGTCGGCGACGGGATGCAGTCCTGCTATGGCTTCCGAGACGCCAACGTGGGGCTATTTTTGGAAGCGCGACGTCAGGGTATCGGTGACATCCACCTTCGCCAAGCGGATCTATCGGTCAACTTTCGCTCGCAGCAACAGCTCGTTGCTTGGGTAAACCGGGTCTTCAAAGAGGCCTTCCCCGCCGAGGATGATATCTCTCGTGGGGCGGTCAGTTACTCCGATTCCGTCGCGTTCAACCCGCCTTTGCCAGGTAAGGCCGTCAGTCTCCACGCCTTGATCGACTACCCCGACAGCCTTAGCAGGGCACAAGCAGAAGCCGGGCGCGTTGTGGAACTGGTCCAACAGACCCGTCATGAAGATCCCGAGGGCAGTATCGCGATCCTGGTACGCAACCGGCCTCACCTGAGGACGATTCTACCCGCATTGCGACAGGCAGGGCTCAGCTGGCAAGCAACCGATCTTGATCCACTGGCTACCCGAATGTGGGTGGTCGACCTACTCTCCCTGGCTCGTGCACTGCACAACCCCGCTGACCGGATCGCTTGGCTGGCACTGCTTCGCGCCCCCTGGTGCGGACTCGATAATGCGGACCTGCTGCTCCTGGCCGGTGGTGACGCCCTGAACTGTTCCATCTGGAGCCGTATCCAGCAGCTGGCCGATCCTGTCCCCAATTCCCATTCAGATCCAGACGGGGCAAAACAGCCAGAACAGCCCTCTTTACTCTCAACAACCGGACAACGGCTATTAACACGTTTCTACCGGGTGCTGTCACAGGCCTGGGAGCAGCGCCAGCGTCGATCGCTAAGAGACAGCGTCGAGCTCTGCTGGCTGAAACTGGGGGGTGCCGCAAGTCTGGACCCAGCGCAGCGCCAGGACATAGACAAAACCCTGAGACTGCTGGAGCAGCATGACCAGGGTGGCCGACTGGAAGATTGGCAGGGATTCGAGCGCGCGCTTAAAAAGCTCTATGCCCAGCCAGCAGCAGATGCCGACTCGAAACTGCAGATCATGACCATCCACAAATCTAAAGGGTTGGAGTTTGATACCGTCATTCTTGCCGGGCTCGACCGTCGCCCTCCCAGCCCCGATAAGCCTTTACTGCAATGGCAATTGCGTATCGATAACGCGGGCCAACAGGACCTGCTACTCGCGCCACTATCAGCCCGCAGCGAAACTCCCGAGCCGATCTATCTCTATTTAAGCAACGAAGCGCAAGAAAGAGCCCGCATGGAGTCGATCCGGCTACTCTATGTGGGTGCCACCCGCGCAATCAAACGGCTGCACCTGACCGCGAACCTCAACAGCGACAAAGAGGGCGAACTCAAAGCACCGAATAAAGACTCCCTGCTGAGCGGTATCTGGCAGCAGGTAAAAGATGATTTCGACCTAGAGTACGCTCCCGAGAGTTTGCAGCTGCAAGGTAAGACGTCACATCTGGCGCAGCTAGAACGTATCGCCTGCGATTGGCAGCCACCGCAACTCCCTGACGAACAGCTGTTGGTTGATAACACCCCCGTCTGGGACGAGCAGGAGGAGGAATCCAATCTTCCCGAACCCGATTGGCAGCAATCGCCCAGACTCGCAGGAACGCTGGCTCACCAAATTTTTAAGCAACTGACCGAAACCGGGCTGAGCGAGATGGATCAGAGCCTGGAAAGCCACCTGCCCATCTGGAGAATTCAGCTGCAGCAACTCGGCCTTGGTAACGCAGACTTAGACCAAGCCTTGCAGCGGGTCCAGCGCCTAGTTAGCAATACCCTACAAGACCCTCGCGGTCGCTGGATACTCGACAGCAATCATCAACAGAGCGCTTGCGAGCTGCCGCTGAGCGTTCATAACGATTTTAAAGCGGCCCATTACGTTATCGATCGGACCTTCGTGGACGAGCAGGATTCTCGCTGGATTATCGACTACAAAACAGCCGCCTGTCCGGATGGGGAAACATTCGCGCAGTTTATCCAAAATGAATCCGAACGTTACCGCCGTCAGCTGACCAACTATGCGCAGGCGTTCAGAGCTCTCGAACAACGAACCATCCGAACAGCACTCTATTTTCCAGAGAGCCAGCACTTCGAGGAGTTACAACTAAACGTATGAGTCGGCTGACTGTATGAGCCGGCTTAATAATGGTGCAATGCAGCCAGATATGTTAAAAACAGCTGCGGCGACAACGGTCGCCTGCAAACTGTTATATAACCCGTGGCTGCATCCTCGTAATTTCGACAGACCCGGACCCTGTTAATAGGAACTCGTAATGACCGATTTTCGCGTTGATGACCTAAACGTCGAATCCCAATCCGTACTGATCACCCCCGAGGAGCTGAAGCAGCGGGTTCCTTTGACCGATGCCGCTCGCCGTTCAGTACTCGAAGGCCGCGACGTCGTCCGTAATATTCTCGACGGCAAAGATCATCGCCTGTTTGTTGTCGTCGGCCCCTGCTCGATCCACGATCCGGTAGCCGCGCTGGAGTATGGCCGCAAGCTGAAAAAACTCGCCGATGAGCTGAGCGATACGCTCTATATCGTTATGCGTGTCTATTTCGAAAAGCCCCGCACCACGGTCGGCTGGAAAGGCTTGATCAACGACCCCTATATGAATGATTCATTCAAAATTGAGGATGGCTTGCGTATCGGCCGCCAACTGCTGGTCGATCTGGCGGATCTGGGCCTGCCGCTCTCGACAGAAGCCCTGGACCCCATCTCTCCGCAATACATGCAGGACCTTATCTCCTGGTCTGCTATCGGCGCCCGTACCACCGAATCCCAGACCCACCGCGAGATGGCCAGCGGTCTGTCTAGTGCGGTAGGCTTTAAAAATGGTACCGATGGTGGTCTGACGGTTGCGATCAACGCCCTGCAGTCGGTGAGCCATTCGCACAGTTTCCTCGGCATCAACGGCGACGGTCAGGTGTCTGTTATCCAGACTCGCGGCAACCCATACGGTCACGTAGTACTTCGGGGCGGCGGTGGCAAAACCAATTACGACTCCGTCAGCGTTCAGGTCTGTGAGCAGGCGCTGGAAAAAGCAGGAATCAGTACCAATATCATGGTCGATTGCAGCCACGCCAACTCTAGCAAGGATGCATCCCTGCAACCCTTGGTTATGGACAATGTGGCCAACCAGATCCTTGAGGGCAATAAAACCATCGTCGGCCTGATGGTCGAAAGCAATCTGGGGTTCGGCAACCAGCCGATACCCAGCGATCTGAGCCAGCTTAAGTATGGCATCTCTGTCACCGACGCTTGCATCGACTGGGACACCACCGACAGCGCGCTTCGCGAGATGGAGCAAAAGCTCAAGCAGGTGCTTAAGACTCGCCGTCCAGCCTAGATAGTTAAGACCCCACCAAAGCCTCGGCAGCGCAGACACAAAAAAGGCTCCCTTTTATAGGAGCCTTTTTTTTATTCACCCATTGATAGCAAAATAGATTCAAAGAGGGGTATAAATTCGCGCTAAGACCAGAACCATAAGATTAACTGAAATCTACAAGCTATTGATAGTACGCATTATCCGTAACGGTATGATCGGTTACATCGCGCACACCCACCAACCCGGCAACTTTCTGAATCAGTGTCGCTTCCACACCATCTTTAAGGGTTAGGTCTACTGAACTACAGCCCTGACAGCCGCCGCCGAACTTGAGTACGGCAATAGGACCCTGTTCCTCGGTCACGACTTCGATCAGCGAAACCTCGCCGCCGTGCGACGACAGACCTGGATTTATATCGTTGTAGAGGACGTAGTTGATCTGCTCCTCTATCGGGCTGTCAGCATTGACCTTGGGCACCTTGGCATTGGGCGCTTTAATCGTCAACTGACCACCCAAACGATCCGAGGCATAGTCAACCACCGACTCTTCCAGGTAAGGCAGACTATGGGGCTCGAGGTATACCTTAAACTGCTCGAGCGGCATGACCACATCAGCCTCCTGGACCTCATCAGGCCGGCAGTACGCCAAGCAGGTCTCGGCATAGGGAGTGCCGGGCTGGGTAATAAAAATACGCACACTGATCCCTTTAACAGCCTGCTTTTCTAGTAACTCCGACAGATAGCCCTGGGCACTGTCAGTGATCGTAATATTGTAATTTTGCATCTAATCAACTACCCGCTGGATAACAAACTACCCTATTCTAAGCGATTACCGCCCCAGGATGAAACCTACTTTTTTAGTCGGTTATTATCAAACCCACCTAGGCGTATGAATCTGCTAGAATTGCCGACCTGTATTTTTACCAGGCGGCCTTCACCGTTGCTCGTATCTGTTAATAAACAACGCCTTCAATCCATATTATCGCTTGGTTTGCCGATTATTGGCGGGATGCTTTCTCAAAGCCTGCTGAACCTAGTCGATACCGCCATGGTGGGCGCACTCGGCAGGGATGCGCTGGCAGGCGTCGGTATCGGCGGTTATGCGAACTTTATGGTGATCGCGCTGATCATAGGGCTCTCTTCAGGCGTGCAGACGATGGTCGCACGCCGCAATGGACAGGGCCGAATCGATGAAAAGGCGATACCCTTAAACGCTGGCTTACTGATGGCGCTGATCGCCTCGCTGCCGCTAACCGCACTCTGCCTTCACTACTCCGAGCAGATTGTCAGCCTGATCAGTTCGGACCCCGCTGTAATTTCGATTGCCAAGCCCTATTTCGACTACCGGGTATTGGCGATACTCGCGGTGGGTTTTAACCTCTCGTTTCGAGGCTACTGGAACGGTATTAACCAATCCCTGGTCTATCTGCGGATACTGATCGTGGTACATCTGTTTAATGTGCTCATTAGTTACGGCCTGATCTATGGCAGCCTGGGTCTCCCCGAACTTGGCGCACCCGGTGCAGGCCTAGGCACCAGCCTGTCACTGTTCTTAGGCTCGCTGATCTATGCCGGAATAACATTCAAGCGTGCCCGCTCACGCGGATTTCTTAAACGCCTACCCGACAGCAAGACCCTTATCTGCTTGATGCGACTGTCGATCCCTCATTCGCTGCAACAATTTATGTTTGCCGCCAGCATAATTCTACTGTTCTGGATCATCGCGCAATTAGGGACGCATGAACTTGCCATCGCCCATGTGCTAACCCATCTCTCGCTGCTGCTTATTCTGCCTGCAGTAGGGCTAGGCATGGCTGCAACTACATTGGTTAGCCATGCGTTAGGAAGCAACCAGCCGGACCAAGCCTGCGAATGGGGCTGGGACACAGTCAGGGTCGCAGCCTGCATGCTGGTACTACTGAGCATACCGCTCTGGTTGTTTCCTGCGCAGGTTTTGTCGCTATTTATCCATGAACCGGAATTGATCCAACAAGCAATCTTGCCACTGCGTATCGGCTGCTTGGCAATCTGTGTTGACGTGGTCGCTATAGTGTTCACTCAGGCGATGCTGGGCGCAGGTGCCAACCGCAGCGTGATGTGGATCACAACTCTCGGTCAATGGGGGTTTTATCTACCCCTGGCCTGGTTAGTCGGTCCCGCGCTGGGTGGAGGATTAACGGCGATCTGGCTGGTACAGCTGCTGCACCGAGGCCTGGCTTCGATCCTATTTGGCTACCTGTGGTCAAAAAAACGCTGGGTTACGATCCGGGTTTAAGCCTAATTTCTTTTATCCGTAGCCGCCTTAGCCTTTCGAACCCTATGCTTGATGCTGTATCTTGATTAATTCCAGCAATCTAAACCCTACAACACTCCCGCCACCTTCGGACCCGTCGATAATGGAACACTCAGTCGTTTTTTCTTTTTTCCTTATATTTACCGGCGCCGCCATTGTCGCCTCTTTGGCTCTGTATACCCGTCAGCCGCTGTTGGTGGCCTACATCGCACTGGGAGCACTGCTCGGTCCTTACGGCACAGGCATGGTCACCGATACGGAGCTACTGTCGGATATCGCCGAGGTGGGGATCATCTTTCTGCTGTTCCTGCTAGGACTTGATATGCAGCCAAGCCATCTTTACCACATGCTAAAAAAAGCCACCCTGGTGGCAGTGCTCAGCTCGATGGTATTTGCTGCTATCGGCTATGGCACCGGAAAATTGTTCGGCTATACCGAAACCGAGTGCATTATCATCGGCGTATCGCTGATGTTTTCAAGCACGATTATCGGCATCAAGCTGCTACCCACCACCGTGCTTCATCATAAGCATACCGGCGAACTGGTGGTGGGGTTACTGTTACTGCAAGACGTTATTGCCATCATCGCCCTACTGGCGATCGACAGTTCCAGCTCCGGCGAAGTAAACCCGACAACCTATATCAAGACACTACTCGCCTTCCCGCTGCTAATCGGCTCCGCCTTTGTGTTCGTCAAATATATCTTGCTCAAACTGATCCAGCGCTTTGACCGCTTTCACGAATATATCTTTCTGGTGGCTATCGGTTGGTGCCTGGGACTTGCAGAAGCCGCGCAGGCGATGGGATTGTCTGCCGAAATAGGCGCTTTTATCGCGGGCGTAAGCCTAGCAACCAGCCCTATAGCGCTCTATATCGCCGACAGCCTGAAACCGCTGCGTGATTTTTTCCTAATCCTTTTCTTCTTCTCCATAGGCGCTAGCTTTAATCTAACCCTGCTCGACGATGTTATCCTACCCGCGCTGCTACTTGCAGTACTGGTTATTTCGCTCAAACCGGTGACGTTCAAACTGTTACTGCAGAAGATCAGTGAAAGTAACCAGATGAGCTGGGAGGTCGGCTTTCGTCTAGGCCAAACCAGTGAGTTTTCGCTGCTGATTGCCTACCTTGCGACAAGCACCCTACTCATCGGCCAAGAAGCCTCGCACCTGATTCAGGCGACAGCAATACTGACCTTCTTAATTTCCTCCTACATCGTTATCTTCAACTTTCCCTCACCCATTGCTGTTTCAGACCGGTTACGCCGAGATTAAGCCCCTGCTAAGGCTCTGGGTTACGAGTTGAGACCTGCTGGGCGAACGAAGCGCAGAGCTAGGATCAGATCGGCATGAATACCGACCGTCAAGGTCAATGAGATGTCTAACTGGAGGATGATCTAAGCACACTTCTTTGACAGTCTCTTAAGCTACGAATACAGAAGCTTAAAATTCAACAAAGAGGTTTTGTTAGTTGCTGTCACGGCTGATAGGCAGCCATAACCATAAGGGAAAGTTAACTATTGGGGGGGATCAGGGAAAATACGTTTACGTTTAATCTCGGAGATGCGTTTGGCCTCGGCCAGATCGGACTCGCTAAGCATCGCAGCTACAGCTTCGCGAGCGCTCAGTGACTGCTCATCTCCGGCGGCAACAGCAGTACTCCACCAGCTATAAGCTTCCTTGAAGTCTTTATCTACACCTTCGCCCTTAAAGTGCATCAAGCCAAGAGTAATAATCGAATCAACATCGCCCTGCTCTGCAGCACGACTATGCCACTTGAGGGCTTCTTTATAGCGGCGAGGAACACCTAGGCCACGATAATACATGATCCCTAGGTTATGTTGAGCGGGGGCAAGCCCACGTTCAGAAGCATGTCGCAACCAGAGTACGGCCTGGGAAAGGTCTTTAACCACCCCTTTGCCGTCTTTATAGAGCATTCCCAGTCGGTACTGGCCAAGAGGATCGCCCTCCTGCGAAGCTTTATGGTAGAGCCCTGCTGCTACCAAATAATTCTGCGCGACTCCTTCACCCTGCTCATACAGGGTACCTAGCATCGCTTGAGCACGGGGTAATTTTTGCTCGGCCGATTTCCGTAACCAGTAAGACGCCTTGACCGGATCTCTTTCTAGCTCCTCTCCAGAGAGATAAACCAGTGCTAAATCGTACTGAGCACTGGCATTTCCCTGGATCGCCAAAGAGCGCCACAGCTTTAGCGCCGTAGCATGATCGCCCCTCTTATAGGCTGCCAATCCTTCGTAGAAGTCAGCCTGCGCAGGTACGATCAGAGCAAACAGTAGTGGCAACAATGCCAAGTATTTCATTCAGACTCTCGCCATCAACGACACAGATATCCTAACCAACCAGTTGTAATAAAAAGCATATTTTCAATACCTTATCTGCAGTGCAGACTAGCACGCTGCCTGGGGTTTATGAATAGTCTGGCCAAAAATCATCCATCGTACGAATAACATCGATCCATCGGTCCGTATAAAAAACAGCTCGGTAAGGCTGATACAGCGACCTCCCTTATCTGCGCACCTAGCTGGGATAAGAGCGCGCTCTGCTTAGATCTCCTTAATACCACCCATATAGGACTGGAGAGCTGTAGGGATACGTATCTTTCCTTCCGCAGTCTGATAATTTTCCAACACAGCGACGAGCGTTCTCCCTACCGCCAGGCCAGAGCCATTGAGTGTATGAAGTAACTCGGGCTTACCTGTTTCAGGGTTACGCCAACGCGCTTGCATTCTACGCGCCTGAAAGTCACCCATATTGCTGCACGAAGATATCTCGCGATACTTCTGCTGGCCCGGTAACCAGACCTCCAGATCATAGGTTTTGGTTGCCGAGAAGCCCAGATCTCCACCACAGAGCAGCACTACCCTATAGGGCAGTTCAAGCTGCTGTAAGATCGCCTCTGCATGAGCGGTTAACTCCTCCAGCGCTTGCGCTGATTTTGTCGGCTCAACCAACTGTACCATCTCAACTTTTTCAAACTGGTGCTGGCGAATCATGCCTCGCGTATCACGGCCATAACTACCCGCCTCGCTGCGGAAACAGGGGGTATGACTGGTAAAACGGCAAGGCAATTCTTTAGCTTCAAAAATCCGATCGCGAGCGATGTTGGTGACAGGCACCTCCGCAGTAGGGATCAGGTAAAAGTCATTATCGCCGGGCACTTTAAACAGGTCTGCTTCGAACTTGGGCAACTGCCCGGTTCCACGCAGGCTTTCAGCATTCACCAGATAAGGTACATAGACCTCTTCGTAGCCATGCTGTCGAGTCTGTACATCCAACATAAACTGGATTAACGCCCGATGTAGTCGGGCCAGATTGCCACGCATCACCGCAAAACGAGACCCGGTAATTTTGGCCGCTGTCTCAAAATCTAACTCGCCATTAGCGGTACCCAGATCGACATGATCCTTAGCTTCGAAATCAAACCGGGTCGGCTCACCCCAGACCCGCAGCTCAATGTTGTCATCCTCAGAGGCACCCTCGGGTACCGCATCATCGGGAATATTGGGCACCCCCATCAGCAAGGCGTCGAGCTGTTCCTGCACCTGCTTGTACTCGCCGGCCAGATTCTCCAGTTCCTGTTTAATCCGCTCGCCTTCCGCTTTTAACGGCGCAATATCTTCACCCGACTTAGCAGCTTTGCCTATCTTTGTTGCCTGCAGTTTTCGCAGTGACTGTAGCTGCTCGGTCGTCGACTGCAGGTGTTTGCGGCTATTGTCGAGATCGGTAAACAGACCGGTATCAAACGCGTAGCCCTTCTTGCTCAGTTTCAGGGCAACGGCGTCAAGGTCAGTACGGAGAAGTTTCGGATCAAGCATTGGTCAGGATGGCCTTATCTATAGAGTGAATCGAATTAAAACCACAAACGGGTCAGCCACAAACCAGCGCCCAGCGCGGCGATGCAGCATAAAACGCTCAATAATATATAAATTGCTGCAGACAAGATATGACCTTCCTGAATCAGCGTCAGGGTTTCTAAAGAGAAGGTCGAAAAGGTGGTAAAAGCCCCCAGAAAACCAACCATCAGTAACTGCCTAGAAGCCGGCGGCAGCTGGGATTTTTCCATAATAAGGACGAAGCAAACCCCCATCAGCATCGACCCCAGCACATTAACCGTCAGAGTTCCCAACGGCAGGTAGTGGTTGGTATTGTTTACCACAAAGCCGCTCATCAGATAACGGGCGACAGCCCCCAGAGCGCCGCCAACAGCGACCAGTATCAATTGCAGCATCAGAGTCTCGCTCACTTATAGCGCTGCCGATCACTGCGCAGATCAAGCGCGCGCAGATGCTCGAGTTTCTCGCCAATTTTCTGTTCCAGCCCTCGCGGCTCCGGATCATAATAGCGTCGCTGATGAATAGCCTCGGGCAGGTAGCTTTCCCCTGCGGCATAGCCGTTAGGTTCATCATGGGCGTAGCGATACTCCTCGCCATACCCCAGGTCCTTCATCAAACCGGTTGGCGCATTACGTAGATGCAGCGGCACCTCGTAAGAGGGGTCTTCACGGACATCGGCCATGGCTTGATTAAAGGCCCGATAAACCGCATTCGATTTGGGTGCACAGGCACAGAAAACGGCGGCCTGTGCAATCGCCCTATTCCCCTCAGCCGGCCCCAGGCGTACAAACAGATCCCAGGCATTGAGCGTTATCTGCAGCGCACGCGGATCCGCATTACCGATATCTTCGGACGCGATCGCCGCCAGGCGTCTCGCCACATAAAGAGGGTCGCAGCCCCCATCGATCATCCGTGCAAACCAGTACAGTGCACCATCGGGCGAGGAACCACGCACCGACTTATGAAACGCCGAAATCTGGTCGTAAAACAGATCACCCTGCTTGTCATAACGGCGCCCCGAGGCTTGCAGCACCTCCTCCATCACCTCCGCATCAACCACCAAAACTTCGGCCTCAACTCGGGCTAAATCTGCCGCGATTTCGAGTAGATTGAGCGCGCGACGGCCATCACCATCAGCAGCACGCGCCATCCGCGCAATCAGCTCGGGGGCAATCTGGATATTTTTACGGCCAAGCCCTCGCGGTTCTGCCAGCGCCTTGGCAATCAGCTCGGCCAGCACCCGCTCGTCGAGCGAACGCAACAGATACACCCGTGCCCGTGACAGCAAGGCACTGTTGAGTTCAAATGAAGGGTTTTCGGTGGTCGCACCGATAAATATCACCGTGCCGTCTTCAACAAAAGGTAAAAAAGCATCCTGCTGGCTTTTGTTAAAACGGTGCACCTCATCAACAAACAGGATCGTCTTACGCTGCGACTGCTGCCGATGCTGCTTGGCCTGCTCGATCGCCGCCCGGATCTCTTTAACCCCCGACAGCACCGCAGAGATCGAGGTGAAATGGGCGTCGGTCAACTCCGCAATCAGTCGAGCCAGAGTGGTCTTACCCACCCCGGGCGGTCCCCAAAGGATCATCGAGTGCAGACAATCCTGCTCTATCGCCGTTCGCAGTGCTTTGTCAGGCCCCAGAATATGTTCCTGACCGAGATAATCAGCCAAGCAATGAGGCCGCATCTTCGCGGCTAACGGCTGATAGCCTTGTCGCTCCTGCTGCTGAAACAGATCTTGAGTCATAACCAGGCTTACTCGGTAATCAGATCTACGCCCGCGGGCACTTGAAACTCGAACAGCGTCTCATCAACCGCAGGGTTTACCGAGATATCATTAAAATCGATCCCGGTCTTCTGACCGAGGTTATCCTCAAGCTGCATCTCGACAGGCACACCCGCTTCAAATCTGATTCTCAGCACGACAAAGAGTGCGTCTTCATTGAGTGGCAAGAGGCGATACACACCGCTATCGCCCTCAATCGGTCCCTGGACCTCAAATACCGTCTCCAGCTGACCCAGGTCGCCGCTCAGCAGCAAGGCCGGGGTATGACTCAGCCGTTGATCAACTGGCTGGCGTGTCACCTGCTCCAGGTCCTGGTCATAAAGCCACAGCGTCTCACCATTGGATACCAGCAACTGGGGAAAAGGTTCATCGGTACGCCAGCGGAACTTTCCAGGGCGGGCTAACAGCATCTCACCGGTAACCTGTTGCATCCGATTGCCACTGCCATCGAGCAGCAACTGCTCGAAGGTCGCCGACAGGCTCGTCAACTGGCTCAACAACCGGTCTAAATTCCCGGCCGCCGTATCAGCATGACTAACCGAGCTCAGTAATACCGACCCTATAAACAACCCAGTTTGGATAAGGTAACGCATCAATTCATTCCTACCGGTGGTGGCGCCAAGACTTCTCGGCCGCCGTTATTACCCGCCTCGCTGACAACGCCAGACGCCTCCATCGATTCGACCATGCGCGCTGCACGGTTGTAACCGATCTTAAACTTTCGCTGCACCGAAGAGACCGATGCCCGGCGACTTTGGGTCACGAAAGCAACCGCCTGGTCATAGAGGTCATCCAGCTCATCCTCATACAGCCCCCCGCCGCCACCGGTTGTATCCATATCCACCGATTCCATCAAAATCTCTTCAACAAACTCGGCCGGACCCCACTGCTTCCATGCCTCGACGGTACGGTGAACCTCATCATCACTGACAAAAGCCCCATGAACCCGCACCGGCATACTGCTACCGGCCGGAAGGTAAAGCATATCGCCGTTACCGAGTAGGTTTTCAGCACCTCCCTGATCCAAAATCGTCCGCGAATCGATTCTCGACGAGACCTGAAAAGCGATTCGTGTCGGGACGTTGGCCTTGATCAGGCCGGTAATCACATCAACCGAGGGGCGCTGGGTCGCCAAAATCAGGTGAATCCCTGCAGCTCGTGCTTTCTGGGCTATTCGAGCAATCAACTCCTCCACTTTTTTGCCAACGATCATCATCATGTCAGCAAATTCGTCGACCACCACCACAATGAAGGGAAGCGTCTCTAACTCAGGAGCAGGCGCGTGCTCATCAAACCCTTGCTCCAGCGGATTCCATAAGGGATCCAGCAACGGCATACCCTCGGCTTGGGCACTCCGGATCTTATCGTTGAAGCCGGCCAGGTTACGGACGCCCATTTTGGAGAGCAGCTTGTAACGGCGTTCCATCTCAGCCACACACCAACGCAGTCCGGTAGCCGCGTCTTTCATATCGGTGATGACCGGCGTTAGCAGATGCGGAATACCGTCGTAGATCGACAGTTCCAACATTTTCGGATCGACCATCATCAACCTGACCTCATCGGGTGTCGCCTTGTACAGCAGGCTCAATATCATCGCATTGACACCCACCGACTTACCCGACCCAGTCGTACCTGCAACCAGCAGGTGTGGCATCTTGGCTAGGTTGACCACCACCGGATTACCGGCAATATCATTGCCTAAACCCAGACTCAACTTCGATGATGCCTGGGTGTAAATCGGCGCATCCAGCACTTCGCGCAGACGAACCATCTCACGAATCTCATTGGGGATCTCAATCCCGATCACCGACTTTCCGGCAATCACCTCAACCACCCGCACGCTCATCACCGCCATCGATCTGGCCAAGTCTTTGGCCAGATTAGTGATCTTACTAACCTTGGTACCCGGCGCAGGACAGATCTCAAACCGGGTAATCACAGGCCCCGGATTAACCTCAACAACCTCAGCGACTATCCCGAAATCTTTCAGCTTCGATTCTAACAGTCGCGACATACCCTCTAGCTGCTCCGCGCTGTAGCCCTGCGCAGTTTTCGCTGCAGGCGGATCGAGCAAGGCAACCTTAGGCAGCTGCTTACGCGGCTTACCCGACTTAGTCGATGGAGCACTGCTGACAGTTTCATCTGAATCAGATTCGTCGATAGCGCGAATCGTTTCCGACAGAGGAACGATTTTAAGCCCTTTATGCGGCGCCGACGGCGACAGATTAGCAGTATCCAGCGCAGCCAGCTCATCAAACACTGCGTTATCCGTCGGCGTATCGGCGATGGATGCTGACAAGACGCTAGCATTCACCGCGCTTTTCTTGAGACCTTTAGCGTTATCGATAAGGGTATCGACCTGAGAATCAGCATGCGGATCAGCATGAGAATCAACATGGGTGCCCGTGTTTACCCGAACCTTGCCCACCAGACGGGTGGTGCTATTAGAGCCAGCAGGCTTAGGAACCACTCCACTTGAAGCAGCTTTAGCCCCGGCTGGTGCACGCTTATCCGCTGCCCCATTGAAACTCTGCTGCAGGGTAGAGCGGGCCCCCTTGCCCAGCTGTGACAGACTCGCCAGGCCAGCTAACAGAACTGCGCCTAGCAGCTGCGCCAACCGGAGCCAGGAAAGGTCGGTATAAAAGGTGATCCCCAACAACAATGCACCTAACAACACCAGAGTCGCGCCTACCAACCCTAAATATTGCAGTGCCAGAGTGGCTATGGATAAACCTGCAATACCACCGGCCTCGAAAGGAAGACTAAACAGCTGACTGGCAGAATGAATGGCTACCAGTGCAGCTCCCGCAGCGACAACCAAGACCGCACCCAGCGTCCGCAACAGAAGATAAGGAAGCGCTATATGCCATCGTTGCTGGGGACGACGCAAGAAACGCCACGCGCGATAGATCAGCATCAAGGGCAATACAAAGGCCATATAACCCAGCATGGAAAAACTAAAATCAGCTAACCAAGCCCCCCCGGCTCCACCTGCGTTTCTGATCGAGCCGGTATAGCCAAGATGCGACCAGCCAGGATCGAGGGGATCGAAAGTGCAGAGCGCTAACAGCAAAAAACTGCAGCCAAACACCAATACGATCAGACCACCCTCCTTAGTGATACGGGAAATAAAATCCATAAATGCCTGACGCTCAGTCATACTGCCCTTGCAACCCTGACTTCAAAAACGGGAAAGTAACATATTTTGACGCTGCTGATGACTGCCATACGCGCTGCACACCTCTTTTCAAGAGAATAAGCTCAGAGCCAAATTTTATTAATCGATCTTAAGCCGACGTCCACAATCATGAAAAATTCGATTAAGATTAGCGCCTCTTGATTAACCCACCCTGAAAACAGACACAGAGATAGCTCATGAGCGAAACCAAACACGCCCGACTGATCGTACTGGGATCAGGTCCTGCTGGATACACCGCTGCTGTTTATGCAGCTCGCGCCAACCTGAAACCACTGCTGATCACCGGCATGCAGGCCGGTGGGCAGCTGACCACAACGACGGACGTAGATAACTGGCCAGGTGATCATGAGGGCGTTCAGGGGCCCGCGCTAATGGAGCGGATGCAAAAGCACGCTGAGCGTTTTGATACGCAGATCCAATACGATCATATCCACACAGTGAAACTGACCGAGCGTCCCTTCACCCTGATCGGTGACAGCGCGACTTACACCTGCGATGCACTGATCATCGCTACCGGCGCATCAGCAATGTATCTGGGCTTAGACTCTGAAGAAGCGTACAAAGGCAAAGGCGTCAGCGCCTGCGCTACCTGTGATGGCTTCTTCTATCGCAAGCAGAAAGTTGTGGTCGTTGGGGGTGGTAACACCGCCGTTGAAGAGGCGTTATATCTTTCTAATATTGCCGCCGAAGTAACTCTGATCCACCGTCGCGACAGTCTCCGTTCTGAAAAGATTCTGCAAGACCATTTAATGGAAAAAGTCGCTAACGGCAACATCAAGATCGAATGGAATCATAGTGTTGATGAAATACTCGGCGACGAGATGGGCGTTACCGGAATTCGGATCAAAGACGTCAAGAGTGGAGAAACCAAAGAGATTGAAACCATGGGCGCATTTATTGCCATCGGTCACACACCCAATACCGATATCTTTGCTGATCAACTAGAGATGAAGAACGGCTATCTCGCGATCCAGAGCGGCCTGCAAGGCAATGCGACCCAAACCAGCATCCCCGGTGTTTTTGCCGCGGG
>CAXBEA010000003.1:0-81919 GCA_963974645.1 uncultured Neptunomonas sp.
ATTGGTGAAACACAAGATGTAGTGGGTGGAGGAGCTAACCGACTACCCCGTTAAAGGAAATACCATGAATACAGTTGGCCATCTGATCAACGGCGAAATGCGCTCCGACGCCGAGCGTACCCAAGACATCTTTAACCCTTCTACCGGTGAAGTTTCCAAGCAGGTAGCTTTGGCCTCGACTGCGACCGTTGAAGAGGCGATTGCGGCAGCTAAGGCGGCATTCCCCGCATGGCGTAACACGCCACCGGCCAAGCGGGCGCAGGTGATGTTCCGCTTCAAGATGTTGCTGGAACAGAATGTCGATAAAATCTGCGCGCTGATCGGTGAAGAGCACGGCAAGATCGCCCACGATGCCGCCGGTGAGCTGCAGCGCGGGATTGAAAATGTCGAGTACGCTTGTGCTGCGCCTGAATTGCTTAAAGGTGAACACAGCAAAAATGTGGGGCCGAATATCGATTCCTGGAGTGAGTTTCAACCTTTGGGTGTTGTCGCCGGAATCACCCCGTTCAACTTCCCAGCGATGGTGCCGTTGTGGATGTACCCGATGGCGATCGTCTGTGGTAACTGCTTTATACTCAAGCCTTCCGAGCGCGATCCAAGCTCGACCCTGTTCATTGCCCAACTGCTGCAGGAAGCCGGTCTTCCTAACGGGGTCATGAACCTGGTCAACGGCGACAAAGAAGCGGTTGATTGTCTGCTGAGCCATGACGACGTTAAGGCGGTCAGCTTTGTCGGTTCGACCTCAATTGCCGAGTATATCTACACCACCGCAAACGCCAATGGTAAGCGCTGTCAGGCGTTGGGTGGTGCTAAAAATCACGCCATCGTTATGCCCGATGCCGATATGGATAACGCGGTTAACCAGCTGGTGGGTGCGGCCTTCGGTTCATCCGGCGAGCGTTGCATGGCGCTGTCGGTCGCCGTTGCTGTGGGTGATAACGCTGCCGATGCGCTAGTGTCAAAAATGACCAAAGCGATGGAGAACCTCAAAGTGGGTGCTTTTTGCGATAGCGGCAACGATTTTGGTCCCGTCATTACCTTACAGCATCAGCAGAAAGTGGTTGGCTATATCAACAGTGCCGAAGAGCAGGGCGCCAAGGTTGTGGTTGACGGTCGTAATCCGCAGGTAGAAGGCTTTGCCAATGGCTTCTTCGTCGGCGGCACCCTGATCGACAACGTCACTCCCGATATGCACAGCTACAAAGAAGAGATATTCGGCCCGGTACTGCAGGTAGTGCGCGTCGATACCATGGAACAGGCGATGCAGCTAATCAACGATCACGAATACGGTAACGGCACCTGTATCTTTACCCGTGATGGCGAAGCGGCACGCTACTTCTCCGACAACATCCAGGTCGGCATGGTCGGTATCAACGTACCGCTGCCGGTGCCTGTGTCCTACCATAGTTTTGGTGGCTGGAAGCGCTCGCTGTTCGGTGACCTGCACGCCTACGGCCCTGACGCAGTGCGGTTCTACACCAAGCGTAAGACCATCACCCAGCGCTGGCCTTCTACTGGGGTGCGTGAAGGCGCCCAGTTTGCGTTCCCTTCCTAATTATCCTCGAGCGCCTTTGGCGCTCGCGCTCGCCGTCTGACGACCAGAAAATCCGTCCATAAGAATCAGATCACTGGAGTTTCACAGCCGAGTGCGAGGAAAAAGAGACAGGCGTGTTAATTCACGACTAGGCAGGGTTTTGAACCGGCTCAATGGCTACATTGAGCCAATGATTTTGAACCCGTCGGGGCAGCCTAATCTATCAATTCAGCAGTCTATAGGCGATCGGCACCTCAATCCGTAGCGGCTGCTTTGGCAGAGACAGGTCCAGCTGAGCCAGATCAACCTCCTCCACCTGATTCATGCTCTTGAGCGCAGCCCGATCCAAAACGGCGTAGCCTGAACTAGCAAGCAGCTGTACCGCATAAATTTCGCCGTTGCCAGCAATATTGACGCTCAACAGCACCTCTCCCTGCCAGCCTTTGCGACGCGCCTGGAGTGGATAACTGAAGTAGGATTCGAATGCATCCAACAGTTGACCACCGAGCTGGGTTTTGATGTTGGCTAGGCGAACCGATTCTGCAGATTCAGATGGGTTTGATTCTGGAGAGGTCCTAGTACCTATGTCAACGGCAACAGGCGTCGATGCAGCGAGTGTTACTTCAGGCTGGTGGGACTCCAGCGCAGGATCGAAAATCTTCTCTTTAATCACCGCCACCCTCTCTACGGGCGGTAGCGAGATCGCGGCAAGCAACGCGGATTCAGGGGGCACCCTCAGCGGATGGTCACTGGACGGCGCTATAATCTTAGACTCCAGCGTTATCGCCAAATCCCCGACAACAGGAGCTACCACAGGAACTTGAGAAGGGGTGCTATCAGTAGACTGGACCGTCTCTTCGCTAGGACGGGTAACCCTGAATACCGCCTGCTGCGAGACTGTGGCCACAACCTTAGGCGTCATAGCCATCGTTTCAACCGGTGCCAACATGGAGGTACTGACATCTGTTGCATAGGCTACAGCGGACTGCAATGTTAACTCGATCGTGGCAGCGGCAGCCTCTGCCCGTGGCTGCGGCGGATTGAGGTAGCCGTAGGCCAACAGCGCAGCGGCATGCACTGCCGAGGAGAACCCCAGCAGTGCAAGAATGCGAATATTGGCCTGGCTTAACATGGCTAGCGGTTGTAGCTCAGACTGAGCAGATAGGTGCGGTCTAAGCTGTTGTAGCCTGGATTGGTGGAGTACGCCTTATCGAACAAATTATTCACTTTAGCCTCAAGGGCCCAGTTTTTTGCCAGATCATAGCGCGTTTTTAAGCTCACCACGGCAAAGCCCGGCAGCTTGGCGGTATTGCTGGCGTTGGTGAAGCGCTCGCCCTGAGCAAGCAGTCCAGCCGAGGCCGAAAGTGCATTGAAACGACGAGTCAGGTTGAACTGCAGGGTTCTGCGGGAGCGTTTGGCCAAAAATTTATCGCTATCGCGGTTACGGGGATCAAGTAAGGAGGCGCTTGCCCGACCACTCCACTGCCCAAGCGTGAAGCCACTTTCAAGCTCTAGCCCCTTGATTCGCGCATTATTGATGTTGCTTGGCTGCCAGAAAGGGAACACGGTCACATAATCACCATCGCAATCGGCGGTACAAGCCCAATCGATCAGATCATCGATATCGGTAACAAAAAAACGAGCGCCGTAATTGTACGACTTTGTTTTGAATTCATAGCCCAGCTCAGCGCTCTGAGATGATTCGGGTTTCAGGTTCGGATTACCAGCTCCCGGCCAGTAAAGATCATTAAAGGTTGGAGCCTTAAATGCTGTTCCATAGGAAACAAGAACCCGGCGCTTCTTATCTAGTTGATAACCTAAGTTAATATTACCGGTATACTGAGCCCCAAAGGTTTCGTTATTATCATGACGCAACCCCGCTAGCACTCCTAACTTCCCATATTCTGCCTGCCACTGGCCAAATATACCGATATCATCCCTCTCATCCCCCATATACGCCTTGGTGCTGGAAATTTGATCTTTCTGGTAATCCATCCCGAAGGTTAAAATTTGACTATCTGATAGATAATGATCGCTTTTTATATCAGCCCCATACCGTTTTGTTTGAATGCTACTTGGTGCGTTATCAAAAGTTTCACTTTCATCTCGATGCTCGTTTACACCTGCACTGAGGCTCCAGCTGTCGCTCAATTCAGTTGTTAAACGCCCACCCAAGCTCTGCTGCATATTTTTAGCATAATCATTAAAGGACGCAGATCTACTATCGAACTGATTATTGGCATCGGTATGCAGTGCTGTTATTTCAATTTTAGAGGCATCGGTGATATTCAGATTGAGGTTAATCGAGGCACTGGTACGTTCATAGCCATCTTTATCTGAATTAACTGTCGGCTGCGCATCGATACCGTCCGTCTTTAAATGGCTCAAGTTGACCGCAAAGCCACCCTGCTCTGCGCTGACTCCCAGGCTTGCACTCGCCTCACGAGTATCATGATTACCGGTACCCAGACTAGCCGATCTAGAGATACCCGGCTCCGGCTTCTTGGTAAAAATCTGGATCACACCACCGATAGCATCGGACCCATAAAGACTGGAACGCGGTCCGCGAACGACCTCTATACGGTCGATCTGTGCCAGAGGGATATCCTGAAATGGAGTGCTACCTAAGGTTGCAGAACCCACCCTAATACCATCAATGATTACGAGCGTGTGCTTGGAGCTGGTACCACGCAGGTAAAGACTAGAGTCTTTGCCTAAACCTCCATTATTCGAAAAATCAACCCCCGGCAGCTGGCTCAGCAGTTCAGGCAAGCTGGTCGCCGGAGACATATCAATATCTTCTCGAGTCAAGACGCTAACCGGCACCAGCGACTGGTCGATAGTCTGTGCCATGCGAGTGGCGGTGACCACCAGCTGACCGGTCTGGTCCTGGGTTTGAGTTTGAGTTTGAGTTTCTGCGGATACTGAAGCCGTTACGGCCAATGGAAGAAGTGCGAATGCGGCTGTGGGTAGCCGTTTAAAATACAACATAGTGTCACCTGGTGTGTGTACCGCCCGTACACAGTGGTTAATTAAAAACTAACCATTGAGACACCACAGTTCCGGGCATCAGTATATGAACACAAGCGTGACAGAGGGGGTAAGGGAGCAAGAAAACAGGCGTTTACAATCTAAAAGCACTGAGATGCCGACTCACCACGCGCCGCCCGCACGTTAATGGGTTCACAGTTGAGGGCACCAGGCCGGTCTCCGGACTCGTGAGTGGCATCTGCCGAGAGTGATGCCTTCCCATGCGCCTGTGGTTGCAAGTTATCTGCAGCACAAGTGGATGCACAGTGGCTTTGTATCACTCTCTGAAGGCGCAGCGTGCTGGCCTTCGCTCACTTACCGTTGCGGGGGCAGTGTCGGAATTAAGGTCGTAAGGGCTGATTAAACAGCTACGACGCTCGCACCGACTTCCCGTTTCTCCCAGGGTTTGGACAACCGTTGGGTCACCTGAAGCGTTCTCAATGGTGGCGCGACTTTACCCAGTCAAGGCAAAACTGTCAAACCCAATCCCCCGCGACTAGCCCTGCAGAAGAGGACGCTGGGAACAGCATTCGGGCCTTTTTTGAAATCCTGCAGAGGCAGTCTTAAGCCTGGCCCTGGAGGGTTCGATAGACCAAAATAGCCGCCGCCAAATCCTCCAAGGCGATCCCTACCGACTTAAACAGAGTGATCTCATCGGCGTTCGCGCGTCCAGAGCGTTCGCCTCGGCAAAGCTGAAACAGATCCGCCTGGATCGCCTCCAGGGTCAAAACCCCGCTTTGCAGAGGCACGACGATATCGCCGGCTTCCTGGCTTGCGCCCTCAATATTATCCACATAGACACGGCTACGACGGATCGCGGCATCATCGGCTTCGCGCATGTTGGGACGAAAGCCGCCAATCAGATCAAGGTGTGAGCCGGGCTTTAGCCATTCGCCCTGAATTAGCGGCTGCTGACTGAGGGTGCAGCAACTGATGATATCGGCACTTTCTACCGCAGCTTGGAGCTGCTCAACAGCAACGGCAGGATAACCATCCTGGCGAAGCTGCTCGGCAACAGCCTGGGATTTTTTAACATCCCGCCCCCAGATTGCGATCCGCTGCAGTGGAAAGCTGCTGGCATAGGCTGCGACCAGATTCGGACAGAGCTTGCCGGTGCCTACCAGCAATAGATTGGCGCTATCCGGGCGTGCCAGATAACGCGCTGCCAATACTGAAGCCGCAGCGGTTCGGCGCGAGGTCAGCTCGGGACCATCGATCATCGCCAGTAGCTGTCCGGTTTTGCCGCAATTGAGGAGGTAATTGCCATGAATAGCCGGAAGATTACGCTCGCCATTTCCGGGAAAGACATAGACTTGCTTCACCCCCAGATACTCGCCCTCAATCCAGGCAGGCATCAGTAACAGGGTTGCTTGCTCCTCACCGGGCACGTTGATCTGATGGTGATGACGGACAGGGACCACACAGCCCTGTTTAAACTGAGCACCCAACGCCTCGATCAATTTGGGCCAAGGCGTGGCTTCACGAACCTGCGCTGCACTGTAGATCATCACGGTTTCCTAAATCAGTCGCTGTAGTTAGTTTTTGATAACGCGTTTTTGATACTGTGTTTTTGAGCGAAGGAGCTTAGTGCTGATGACCGCCTACGCCATGAGCATGCCCGTGCGCTTTCTCCTCCTGAGTCCCTTCACGCACAGCCACAATATCGACGCTAAAGGTCAGGGTTTTACCGGCTAGAGGATGGTTGCTATCTACATCGACGTTGAACCGCCCGACCTTAATAATCACCATAGAACGACTGCCCTGTTCGGTCTGCACCGGCACCGCCATCCCTTTTTTCAAATTCCGCTGGGTCTTGGCATCCACCTGCAGATGTTTGATCGGGATCCGCTGTTCGCTTCCCTCCCGACGCGCACCGTAAGCCTCATGCGGCGCCAAAGTGACGTTAACACTGTCGCCGACGGTTTTGCCCTCCAGCGCTTTTTCTAATCCGGGGATAATACCCTTATGGCCATGCATATAGAGCATCGGGTTATTGTCATGCGAGTTTTCTAGCTCTTCACCCGTTTCATCACTCAAACGGTAGTGGAAGCTAACGACGCTGTTGGCAGTAATTTTCATGGCAGTCTCCGGACGGGATATAGATGGCACTGAAACCTGGTTAACACTGGAACAACGCTGCTTTGACAACGGCGCCTACTAAAAAACATCGGCCCAGATTATCAACCGCGGCTGATGGCGTGGCAAGCGCTCCGTTTGGCTATCTACCTACCCAGGGTAGTATTGAAGCAATGAATAAGGCTAAGCGTTAGCGCAGATTTTTATCACTGATCGCTCGACTTGATCAGCGACGAATGTCCGCATATGAAAGCATGCGTGTTCGGGCTGATACTGGTAGTTTTTGCCAACCGGACACGCACGTCGGGCTCCGCAGCCCAGATGATTGCAGGCATGGTCTGGGGTCTGGCGCAAAAACCGGGCACAGTCCAAAGCCCTGTAGTCAGAGCCCGTAAAGGCATCAACAGGGCAGGTGCTCAAGCAGGGCTGGTCCAGACAGGCGTGACAAGGGTCAACAGGTTGCTGAGCATTGCCAGGCCGAGACAGGTCTTCCAGTCCATAGGGTAAAACCAAAGCAAATCTAAAGGCATGCCAGAGGCCGTATCGGGGATGCAACGACAACCCTAACGGCGAACTGATGGACAGGTCGCCACGCTTGGCCCAGCTCAAAAACGGATGAAAGGGTGCTCCACCAAACGGAAACAACGCAGCGCCCTGATACTCAGCGGCCAGCGCCAGCCCCAGGCGTTTACTCCAGCGGTCCAGCGGATCCGCAAAACCGTCTTTATACTCCGCAGAATGGGTAAACACCGGCCACAGCTCTGAACCGGCATTGCCAACTAGAATCAACGTGGCGGCAGCCGCTCCGTTTTCCAGCAGCGGCACCAAATCTTCCGGGGTCGGATAAAACGCCGCCCTTATCCGTAACCCTTGAGCCTCTACGGCCGCTTTAATCTGTGTATACATAGACTTCCTGAGCAAGCATTTACCTTTGCCAGCCCCCCTTCCCGGTTCGAGCTAAGCTCTACATTGGAACAAAAAAACAGCGTTGTTGATCGTTGATGCGACGGATCGGATGCCCATACAGCCGGCTCAAATTTGATTCAGTTAGTAACTCCTCAGCAGAACCTGTTTCGACCGATCCATCCTGGTACATCAGAATCAAGTTATCACAGAATCGCGCCGCTAAATTAAGATCGTGCAGACTCATGATCAGCAACTGTCGTTGCTGTTTAACCTGATCGCAAAGTAGCTGCAACAAGCCAATTTGATGCTGCAGATCGAGGTGGTTGGTCGGTTCATCCAGCAACCAGAGCTCTGGCTGTTGCACCAGCAGGCTGGCGATTTTAAGCCGTTGGCGCTCGCCACCGGAGAGCAACTGCTGATCGCGTTCGGCCAGTGCAGTCAGACCAACCTGCTGTAGCGCGGTATCGACCCGTTCAAAGTCCTCCGCCGTCTCCCATTGCCAGGGAGAAAGATGCGGATAGCGCCCCTGCAACACAACCTCCCGCACGCTGGCTGGAAATGCCGCTGCGGCCTCCTGCAGCAATACCCCAATCCTGCGTGCCCGTGATCGGCTATCGAGCTCCAGTAGCGGTTGGTCTTCAATCCAAATCGTTCCCTGCTGCGGTTGGCGCAGGCCTGCCAGAGTGTGAAGCAGCGTGGTCTTGCCGCTACCGTTAGCGCCCAAAACCCCCCATACCTGGCCGGCACTAAAAGACTGCTGCAGATCTTGGCAGAACCGACGCGCACCGATTCCCACACCCAAACGATCGGCGCGCAACAAAACCGCAGCAGGGTCCGTAAATACCGACATCAGTGGCTATCTCGACTGTCGCGATTAAGCAGAATAAGGAACAACGGCACACCCAACAACGCGGTGATCACACCTACGGGTAACTGCTGGGGAGCGATCAGTGTTCTCGCTAACATATCGGCCAACAGCAGCAACACCGCCCCGGCAGCGACCGAACAGGGCAGTAACCAGCGATGATCCGAACCTATCACCAGCCGAACCAGGTGCGGCACGACCAAGCCGAGAAAGCCTATGCTACCGGCCTGGGTTACTGCGGAAGCGGTTAGAATTGAGGTCAGCAGATAGAGGCTGATTTGTAAGGGACGGGCATCCACGCCCAGCGCACGCGCCTGCAACTCGCCACGCAGCAGTATGTTCAAAGGCCGTGCTGCTGCCATACTAAGAACCAGACCCAAGCCCAGCACTAGACTGTTCCAGCCCGGATAGCCACTGTGGCTGAAATCGCCCATCAGCCAGAACAGCATCCCTTTTAGCGCAGCACCCTCACTGATCGCCATCAGAAAACTGACCATTGCCCCCCAGCCGGAAGCGATGACGATACCGGTCAGCAGCAACCGCCCCGATGACCAGCGACCACTTCGCTGTACCAACCCAAACACCAGCAACATGTTCAGCAGTGCCCCGACCAACGCCGAACCTGAGACCCAGAATCCACCCAGACCCAGCATGATCGCCGATAACGCGGCCACCGACGCCCCTCCGGAAACCCCCAGTACATAAGGATCGGCTAGAGGGTTTCGCAACAAGGCCTGCATCAGGCAACCGGCCAGTGCCAACTGACCGCCAACAACCATCGCGCTCAGGGCTCGGGGCAGACGCAATTCGACCACCACCGAACGTTCAATCGACGCGCCTTGCTCAAGCAACAGTGACCATAGGGTCTCTATAGGAATGGAGAAACTACCCACACCCAGACTGAGCAGAAAGCTCAGCGTGCCAAGGGTAAGTAGTAACAAACCAAACAGTTTGACTCGCAGTGGAATCAGCATCGTTACCTACGGCCTCAGAGCTGGGGTTGCAAAACCGTACACAGCTGTCGGATCCCATCCAGCACCCGGATCGTAGGCCGTACCAGCACGTCTTGATTCAGGGCATAGAGCTGATCTGTCTTGACCGCTTGTAGCATCGGCCAACGCCGCCAATCATCTAGCCATTCACGATTCGTTTCACCGACGATGATAACCTCAGGGTTAGCCTTCAGCACCGCTTCAAGGTCTAGCGATGATGCTAGCCGAGGCAGGTCGGCAAACAGATTGCGACCGCCACAAAGATGCAAAATGCGGTTAAACAGATGTTCACCGTTGAACGTCATCAACGGCTCTCTCCAAACCTGGTAAAACACCGTCCTCTCGGTTGATTCTAGGTAGCGCTGCTGAATGACTTTGAGGTCTTTAACAAACTGCTGGGCATTAGCAACGGCGATTTCGTCAGTGCCAGCCAGCACCCCCAAACGTAATAGGTTGGAGGGGATATCGGAAAAGTCGTGCGGTTCACTCAGATAAACAGGAATACCCAGCTGCTGTAGTTGCTCTAATGCAGCCTGAGGATTTCCTGATTTCCAGCCGACAATCAGATCGGGCCTAAGCGCCAGAATCTGTTCCAGATCTAGTCGGTCATAACTACCAACCAGCGGTAGCCGAGTAGCTTCTGGCGGGTAATCACTGTAACTCACCACGCCAACCACTTTATCGCCGGCTCCTGCATTGAACAACCCCTCGGTTACATGTGGCGCCAGGCTAATAATCCGCTGAGCAGGCTGATCTAAACGGATATGACGGCCGGTATCGTCTATGACCTGGACCTCCGCTTGCGCCAAGCAGCTGCAGAACATCAACAATACCGGAAGAATCAGCCGCGAAGGCAGACGACAAGGAAACGAAACCAAAGCGAACAGGATCTTAGATAGCATGGGTAAATTCAAACAACGGATTCCGGATCGGAATCATACGCGCTAATGTCCCATGGCTAAAGCGAGCCGCGGGGCTTTCTAAATCCTTAATAAAAACAGACGAGAAAATCGAGGCGGTGTTTTCCCTCCTTGAGGGAGGAACCGGCCATCAAAAAATATTTCTATCTCTCTATTGTACCCCCTGCCCCGCCAGCTCTAACGACCAAAACATCAGACTCTAGATGATCAAGTACATTTTCAGTCGTACTGCCGACGAAGAGCCGCGTGCCAGGGTCGCGCTCCATCCCCCCCATAACCACAATATCGGCCTTGACCTCCGCGGCATAGCGCGGCAGCTCCTTGTGCACCTCACCATGCGCCAGATGCACCTCAGGAGCAGAAAGCGTGAGGCCATGACCCGCCAGCAGATCATCCATCGCATGGTGGTGCTGCTCCGCCAGCCGACTGCGTAAATCCTCAAAATTAAGCATCAGGGTGTCATCAAAAACAACTGCCGTCGGTAGTGCCTGATAGGCACTAAAAAGATGCAAAATTCCGCCCAAATGTGCCACCAGGGCTTCCCCCGAACGAAGCACCACATCATCTAAATGTGCAGGCCGCTGCTTCTCCTGTAACGGGTCTAGCGCAGTAATAACTACCGGCGTCGTCCCCCAGAGCGCGGGTCTAATCAGCAACAAAGGCACGCTGCAGTGCCGAACCAGCTGCCAATCTAGGTTACCGAATATAAACTCAGCCAGCCGATGATGATAACGACAGCTCTTAACCACAAGATCAGGTTTATAACGCTCTATTTTCGTTAAAATCCCCTGCTCGGCATCTACCTCCCAAGCCACATCGATAGTGACCTCTACCCCTTTTGCTTCCAACTGATCGGCAACCGCCTGCAGGCGTTTCTCTTCACCGTGAAGATACCCCTGCTTAGCTCGTGCGGCACCCTGCGTGTCAAACAGATAGCTAGATACCAAGGATCGGTTATAGCAGCACTCAAACAACTCCAGCTTGGCGCCGTACTTTTTTGCCACCAAGACGATTTTTTCCAACAGTTCAGGCGCTGGAGGTTCTTTATCCAGCAATAGGAGAATTTTATCGATGGCATTCATAGCAGCTGAACTCCAATGTTTTGATGATCACGGCTTATTCTAGAACATCTATTCACTTTGCGGTGCGACTAGCTGAATACTATGCTGTTATTTGTAAAGGTATTAGCGATAACGCCACGCAGCCGTTGTTTAACCGTACTAACTGCAGTAAATTAGCTACCCACATGGAATAGCTATCATCTAGCATTAGCCATTTAAAGAAGTCGTGGAGTCACCAATGGACCAAGCCGTAAAAAAATCCGACGTTATCGATTTCCCTACAAATCAGATGCGTGATAATGCATCGCAAGCTGCTCAATTTCTCAAAGCAATCGCCAATGAAAGTCGCTTAATGATTCTTTGTCACCTTGAAGACAAAGAGCTTTCAGTGACGGAGCTGAACCAGCACCTAGACCTAAGTCAATCTGCTTTATCGCAGCACCTAGCTGTTTTACGCCGCGATGGATTAGTCACGACACGACGGTCCTCGCAGACTATCTATTACTCACTGCATGGCAAAGGCGCAATTAAGATCATTAGCGCGTTGCGAGAGATGTTCTGCCCAGAGTCTTAACGCCTGCTTTTTAAACAAACTTAGCTACAATCGATTCGACACCCAATACTGCCTCCTCCCACAGTTGATCTGTCACACCTGATCATGCTGATACTCCTCGGCTTAACACTCTGCATTAGTTGTTCCCCTTAAAAGCGCGAGCAACAATCTGCTCAGCGGCCCTAGACTCCTCCCGCAACAACAAATGCATATAATTTGTGCTTAGCACAACAAAAAACCACTCCGTAATAACAAGGCAGAATGGTTCGGAACGCATAAGACCAAAGAACAATAGAAACGGATATATATAAAATATTTCTTTATTTACAGTCGGTTACAAAAAATAATCTGACTTAAAATAATTTTATCAAGACTTCCTCTAGCCCACCCATTCGGTTATATTCGTTACAGTATTGATGCAAAGCAAAAATACACAATGCAGATATGCTTATTTAATACCTGCATATATCGGCACAACGGATAGCGCCCCGTCACTAAATCAACAACGATTGACGGATAAAACAAAAACAAACAATGCCGCTAGGCTTAAGGACATAACCAATGATTATCGAATGCACTTGCAACGACGGTTTTGAAGATCAGCTGACAGCAACGACTCAATACTCTCTTAAAGAGTTGGGCAGTAATTCAGTACTGATAGAAAACGACAAAGGCCAGGAGCGCTGGTACGGCAACCAGCGCTTTGAAATTAAGATAGGTTGAGATTTGTAGTTCCTAAGCCGAAAAGAACCTTTTTCGGCTTAGGAACCTGCGAATAAGTCCTTGGCTTTCTCAGCGTGGCCTAAAGAGGCCAGATGCGCGAAAGGCGCGCCGCTAAGACTGGTTGCCTTTGCAAGGCGTCTGACAAAGCAGATGGCATCTTTAGGCCATGCCCTTCGGGGCTTGCAGGGCGAAGCCCGCTCGGTGTTGGCCGCTTTTGACAGGCAACCAGCCTGCCTGCAAGCGACCGCCTTGATCGGGCTTCGCCCTGCAAGCCTGAGGCGCTAAGGACTTGTTCGCAGGTTCCCTTTTTCTTCCCTGTATCAATCGACTCAACCAGCCGCTATATCATCCGGTAACTCTAAAACTAACCCCCACTGACTCGCTCGAGTCTCGGAATGCTGCTTGAAGTGGGCACGCACCGAACTGCCTTTAGGTTTTTCCAAGTAATACAACAAAGTAGCCGCCTGTTGCGGTGTAATCCGCTGCTGCTCGCCCCAGCGCTGAACAAACAGCGCCAGGGTATTGCTGGACTGATCAGGCAACCCCTTAGGCACAGGCACGCTCAGATCCTCACCATCGATTACGCGTTGGCAAAACTGACGATAATTAAATTCGAAATCAGGGAACACATCCTGCTTGTCTTCGGTGCGCAAGCGAAACCAGTCCGTGGCACGTCCGGAAAAATAAACAGCCGGATGACTCCACTTTCGCTCCCGCGGATGGTCTGCATGCAGACAGGCCTCTTGGTAAGCCGAGAGCGCTGAGGGCAACCCGTAATCCTGCAGATTCTTCCGCAGTAGCCCTAAAAACTCTGCGATTGTCGGCATCCAGACAAACTGCTCTTTGCAGCGATCAATCGCCGGTACCATCTCCTGCTCGGTATACCCGCGCAAGCTCAACGCCCACTCACGCTTAGCAATGCGGATTTCGTCTTCACTCTGAAAAACACTCTTAAACTTATGTCCGTATATGGTCATAAAGCGAGCAAAGAGCATATTTACCAGCTGCTTGGTTACAACAGGTATAGGATCCTGACGCTCTGGCGCTTCGCTAGAAGACGACTCACCAGTCGGTGTTTTTGATGTCCAAGAGCGATTCGGTGATCCGCTGTCGAGTTGTTGAGCGAGAATATGCTTGATCTCTTTCACCACTGCCCCCCTGTTGATCCTTGATGTTTTGCTCACGATACTGCTTTTTCTGAGCCGTAACCCACTCGCGCATCACCCATTTCATAAAGGGCTGTTCCCAAGATTTTTTACGTTGCCCCTGACCCATGTAATAGGCCACAAATTGATCAGCGCAGGCCAAGGAAAACTCATCGGTAATACTTTTTTTAGCCAACATCTGCAACGTATCCGGCTGTGGCTGCCAGTTAGGCGTGATCTCTTTAAGCTGCTGATGGTGTAACTCCTGGCGCTCAAACAAAAGCTGCAGATCATCTTTTGGCCGGGCCCAGCCAGTACTCCCCCCAAAACTAGGGGCCGGGCCACGCACCACGACGCCCTTAAAGTCAAAAGACTGAGAATCGTTTAACTGGGGATCAGGCGTAGCTTCCGGCAGCAACTTGGTTGCTAACCGATCTGAAGGCTGGCTTAACGACTGATGCGGCTTAGCCGAACCCTGATCAGCACTCGGGGGTTGAGATGGCCAGATAGCTGGAGCTTGATATGCAGCCGGAGCTGGGGAGGTCGTTAACTCGACATCCGCTTCCAGCACCGTAACCCGGATACTACCATTGGCCTGAAACTGCGCATCCAACACACCCTGATCGACAAGACTGTTAGTCAGCTGAGCGAGTCTCTCCTCATCAATAAACGAGGCTAGAGACAGCCACTCTCGCCTGCGTAAAATAAACTGCGCATTTCCCTGTGCATCCAATGCACCGTGATGCAATGCGTATTGGGCATAAACGGACAACAGAATGGCTTGTTCCACACCGAAACGACACGCTAGTGAAGGGTAAAAAAGTACCGGTTGTTCAGGAAAGAGTTTGCTCATTGACCCACAGCCTAGAGTCTTATCGCTGACGCAGCCAGAACAGGCGCGTCGGCAACAAAACTGTCTTTAACGAAGCAGTGAGAATACCATAAAACGAACCAGCAAAGCTGGCAGCTAATCCGTTTTATGAAGAGTAACGCGGAGTGTTAGTTTGCTTTCTTAGAGACGAAATCACCGATTGCACGCAACACATCTTTACGGCTAATTTGACCGACGAGCTTACCGTTGCGCAGCACAGGGAAACGCCGGCGATTGCCAGAAATAAACTTTTCAGACACAGCAATGATATCCGCATCGCTGGATACGGTTTCAACCGGTGCGGTCATAAAATCACCGACACAACCACCATGTTCCTCTTCATGGTAGGTATGCTTGAGAATAGCTTTTAGGCAATCCACCTCAGACAGCAGGCCGATCAACTCTCCCCGGTCGTTAACAACAGGCGCACCAGAAATATTGGATTCAGAGAAGATACTAATCGCCTGAAACAGCCCTGTTTCCGGCTTAAACGTGACCAACTGGGTGGTCATATAATCTGCAACCTTTACACTTTTCAGCATGTTACTGCTCCTCGTTAACCAAATATGCCAAAGGCATCAGTGTCGCTCTAATTAAAAACAACGGTCTTATTTCCATGGACCAAAATACGATCCTCCAGGTGCCAGCGTAAGCCACGCGCAAGTACAGATTTCTCTGCATCGCGTCCCAATCGCACCATATCATCCGCGTTGTCATTATGGGTAATACGGATGACATCTTGATCAATGATAGGACCCGCATCTAGCTCTTCGGTGACGTAATGACAGGTTGCCCCGATTAACTTAACCCCTCTTTCATAAGCCTGATGGTAGGGTTTGGCTCCAGCAAATGAAGGTAGAAAGCTATGGTGAATATTAATCACCTGGGATGCATAGCGGCGGCATAACTCCGGTGGCAAAATCTGCATATACCGAGCCAGTACAATCGTATCGATCTGATGCTGCTCTACATGCGCGACTACTTGATCAAATGCCGCTTGCTTATCATTCTTTTCAACCGGGACGTGATGGTAGGGAATACCATGCCACTCCACCATGCTACGTAAGTCGTCATGATTCGAGATCACACAGGGAATTTCGCAATCCAGCTCCTGATTGTTGTAGCGGTAAAGCAGGTCTGCCAGACAGTGTGACTGTTTGCTAGCCATCAACAACACCCGCTTGGGCTTATCTGATTCGCTTAGCCCCCAGCTCATATTGAATGACTGGGCAATTGAGTCAAAAGATTCACGCAGCTCTTCGACAGAGAACGCCAGGTTCCGCGCACTGATCTCATAGCGCATAAAAAACCAGCCTGTCAGACTATCTGAATGCTGATTGGCCTCCGTAATAGACCCCCCATGACTGGATATAAAGCTACTCACCATAGCCACAATACCTACCCGATCAGGGCAGGAGATAAGCAAACGATAACGGGGTTCCATAAATGGCCTTATCTAACCTCGACGCAGCGAAGTAATTTACACGAAAATATTTTTCGGCATTCTAGCAATTTATCAAACCATTACTACCCTCTATCGCTAAACCTACCGCCTCAACCACTCCAACTCAGATCACAGGTCATATTCAGCGGAACAGTTTTCTTCGATCCAACGCTCTCTGTTCAGCGACAATCCTTATGAAAGAGAACTATCCGTATTCATCCTGCATTGTCATCAAGCTACGCTTTCGGTAGCTAACGCCAGGCTGTACCATAGCTCCACGCTCAACCACCTCTTCAAGAGCTAGATATTTTCAGGCGAAGCATACATTGACCTCTCTCAAAACCCCGTCCACCTCCGGCGTCCTCAGCGTTAGCGACCTCAATCTACAGGCACGATTACTGCTAGAGCAGAGTTTTTCTATCATCCAAGTTGAAGGCGAGATATCCAATTTTTCCAGCCCCAGCTCGGGACACTGGTACTTCACGCTCAAGGATGATCGTGCTCAGGTACGCTGCGCACTGTTTAGAAATCGCTCTCGGTTTCTAAAATATCGCCCTCAAAATGGCGACAAAGTAGTACTCAGGGCTAAAGTCAGCCTGTACGAAGGCCGGGGCGAATACCAGCTGATAGGCGAATACCTTGAAGCATCAGGCAGTGGTGACTTACAAGCGGCCTTTGAGCAGCTAAAACAGAAGCTGCAGCTTGAAGGGCTATTCAATCCAGAACACAAGCGCTCTTTACCTAGGCTACCCAAGCATATCGGGGTTATCACCTCTCCTACAGGTGCGGCTATTCAAGATATTCTCAGCGTTCTTAAACGCCGCTTCCCGGCCATTCCGGTGACGCTCTATCCAGCGGCAGTTCAGGGCGACGATGCCCCGCAGGTACTCATCCAAGCACTGGACCTCGCTAACCGATCAAAAATATGTGATCTGATTATTATTGGCAGAGGGGGCGGCTCTGCCGAAGATCTATCCGCTTTTAATGACGAAGCACTGGCGCGCGCGGTATTTAACAGTGATATTCCGATCATCAGCGCTGTGGGTCACGAAGTAGATTTCAGCATCTGCGATTTCACTGCCGACGCACGCGCCCCGACCCCATCGGCAGCTGCTGAGCTGATCAGCCCGGACCGCGAACAGCTGCTACAGCAATTGCAGCACTCTCGAAACCGCTTACAGCAGGCATTTCAAAGCAGTAGCCGGCAACGCCAGAAGCAGCTGGATGCACTTCGCTCTCGGCTTCGCCATCCCGGTCAGCGGTTACAGGATCAGGCCCAGCGGCTTGACGCATTAGAGATGCGTTTACGCCACGCAAACCTGCAGCAACTGTTGCGCCAGAAAACCAGGCTGTCTCATTTGCAAAAACGCTTCAATGCCCAACTTCCCAACCAACAGATTAGCCGGCTTAAGCAGCAGCTTCCTTTACTGCAACGGCGCGCAACTCACGCATTAAAACATCAGTTACAGCTACTGAAACAGCGCCTTGCCGAACAAGCTCATGCACTGAATACGGTAAGCCCACTGGCTACGCTTGAGCGTGGCTACGCCATCGTCACGACTGAAAGCAACGAACTTCTGCGCAGTAGCGCGCAGGTTAATCCCGGCGATCTACTTCAAATCCGTCTAGTTCGGGGTTCGATTAAAACCCAGGCTATCGAGATATCTCCTGCTACCGCCTCTACGTATCCTGAACAAAAACACTAACAAGGCCACCCTTATGCGCTTCTCCCATCGACTTATCATCCTGTTCTTTATGGCCACCAGCTTCAACGCTGTAGCGGCCGTAACTGAGCTTCCAGATGCGCTGCCAGTGCCCGGCGGTATCGCCCACGTACTCCTGACTATCGATAGCAGCGAACCGCCCGTTGCTTATTTTGGCGAACACCGCTTACTAATAAAAAGCACAGTAGGAACCCAATACCAACAACAGGCTCCTTGGTTAGCTCTGGTGGGTATTTCGTTATCAACCCCTACAGGCAACCAGCAGATTAGCGTTGATAACCGAACATATGAATTTAAAGTAACGCCCAAGAAATATCGCGAGCAGCGACTGGTGATAAAAGACAAACGCAAGGTCAACCCCAACAAGCTGGATATGACGCGTATTAATACTGAAAAAAGTAGAATGCTTGGCGCGCTTGCAAGCTGGAGCGAACCTGAATCAACCACCACACGTTTTCAACGCCCGGTTCCCGGCCCCTTCAGCAGCCCGTTTGGTCTACGTCGCTATTTCAATGATCAGCCGCGGAAACCTCATAGCGGCCTGGATATCGCAGCAGCCAAAGGCACCGCCATACAGGCACCTGCACCCGGCGTGGTCATGGACACAGGTGACTACTTTTTCAATGGCCGCAATATCATCCTTGACCATGGCCGGGGGTTAATCACCATGTATTCGCATATGGAGCAAATCGATGTAGCCATCGGCGATCATGTCAGCACAGGCACCGTATTAGGCACTGTAGGCAACAGCGGCAGAGTTACCGGACCCCATCTGCACTGGACGGTCAGCCTCAACAATGTCCGCGTAGACCCACTGCTTTTTTTAGTACCTGATCAACACTAAATCATCCAAGGATTACGCAACACCGGATCAGTGCAGCCACTGACTCCCTTTCTTGGCCTCGACTGCTATAATGGCCGCTTTTTTAACTCTCAAGAGTAGGTATACAGATGAGTCAGATCGACAGTGTCGAACAGAAAGTTAGCTATGGTATTGGATTACAGATGGGGTCTCAGCTGCGCGAAAACAGCATTGAGGGTCTTGAGGTAGACCTAGTGCTTGAGGGCCTTCGGACTGCGTTTTCCGGAGAGTCTGCAAGCGTATCTAACGAAGATCTGCAAGCCGCGTTTAGCGCTCTGAATGAAAGGCGTCAAGCTGCCGCTGAAGCCAATGCGGGCGCTGCAGAAGCTGAAGGACTCAGTTATCTAGCAGAAAACGCTCTGCGCGAAGCTGTAACAGTTACAGACTCTGGGCTGCAATACGAAGTTCTTGTCGAAGGCAGCGGTGCCAAGCCCAGCGCTAGCTCAACGGTACGTACCCATTACCATGGAACCTTTATCGACGGCCGCATCTTCGACAGCTCAGTCGATCGCAACCAACCAGCAGAGTTCCCTGTCGGCGGCGTAATCGCGGGCTGGACTGAAGCATTACAGATGATGGGCGTAGGTTCCAAGTGGCGCCTGGTGGTCCCATCGAAGCTAGGCTACGGCGCTCAGGGCGCTGGTGGATCTATCCCTCCACACTGCACCCTAGTATTCGAAGTTGAATTACTAGACATCCTCTAAGAAAAACTGCGGAACTAATCACGCATGCAACTGCACGCAAAATGCTATGGCGATCAGAACAATGCCCCCCTAGTCATTCTGCATGGGCTATTTGGTAGCCTGGACAACTGGGCAGGACAATCAAACGTATTGGCCGATCACTACCAGGTCTGGGCGCTTGATCTTCGCAATCATGGCCGTTCTGACTGGGATAGCGAAACCTCCTACAGGGCCATGAGCGATGACTTGCTACAGTTCATCGATGACAAGGGGTTTGCCAAGATTCTGCTCCTTGGTCACTCGATGGGCGGTAAAGTTGCGATGCAGTTTGCACTCGATTATCCGCAGCGGGTAGAAAAACTGATCGTGGTGGATATTGCTCCTGTGCTTTATCCACCCCATCATAATGACGTATTTAACGGATTGAACTCGGTAAACCTGAGCATTCTAGGCTCTCGCAGAGATGCCGATTTGCAATTAGCCTCCTTTATCCCCACCTCCTCCGTACGCCAATTTTTATTGAAAAACCTCTACCGCAACGGCGATGAGTTTGCCTGGCGGATGAATCTTAAGGCGCTCGAGTCTGGTTATGAAAAGATAGCCGCTGCACCTAGGCCTCTAAGAGCAGATACTTTTTATTCGGGTCCAACCCTGTTTATCAAGGGCGAGCTGTCTGATTACATCCAACCCATTCACCGCGAAGCTATCTCAGGATTATTCCCGAACGCGGAAGCCCGTATCATGCAGGGTGTTGGTCATTGGCCGCATGCAGAAAAACCCAAAGCGTTTAACACCCTGATTACGCGTTTTTTAGCCAAAGACTGAGGCAGCCTTAGTGGCGGTTAATCGCAATAGTTGTATAGATTGGTTGGGGCTATTTTAGGCTTTAGTATCGACGAGGGTTCCCTGCAGCAGGCTTCCAGGGTCAACTTGACCTGTTTCAATCAACTGCTGCTGAACCTGTTGAATGCGCAAATTGAGCTCAGCCATCTCTTGGGCAAACTCTAATTGCTTTTGCTGAATACGTGCTTGGCGTCTCTGCAATTCATCCTGATTCTGCTGAAACCCAGAAACCTTAGGCTCTTGCTGCTCCGCATCCCTTTCCTCTTTTTTCATTTCTGAAGCTTCGTCGGTTGCCAGCCGCTGTGCATTCGCAGTTTGTTCTGACCGAGCTTGCTCAGAGCTGTTCGGCTCTAGCTGCGAATTACCTTGGAAGCGACTACTTGCTTCTTCTGACGCTTGCTGCTCATTCCGATTCAGCTCAGCCTGGGCGTCAATTAGCTGCGCTCTCGCCTGTGCCGCGACCCGCAGGTCTTGCGATGAAGGGTTTGCTGGAGCTAGCGCAGCCTTCAGCACCGTTCGCGCATTTTGAATACTTGTTACAGGATCTCCAGCCCTTGAGGTATCGATACTTACCTCGCCCCCGGTGGCGTATAACTGACCATCGGGGCCACGGGTGTAACTGTAACTCGGCGCGCCCGTTAACCCGCCGCCTGCAGCCGCATGCGCTGCCTCATGATCTCTGACTTCTCGATCAATTTGAGCCAGTCGGTTAACTTGGGTTTGAACCTGCGGTTCCGATTGGGATGATGGTTTGACAGATTGCGCAGAGGAGGACACTGAAGCAGGGTTAGCTGGGCCAGTTTTTTGCGCTCTGGTTTGGGTTCTGTTGTCGGCCTGAGTTAACTTTTCAGGATTAAGAGGGTCATTAACGCGGCTTGTAGATTTTAAACCCGGATCAGAGTTGATCTGTATAGCTGGGGCTTTATTTGAGGAAATTACTGGCGATTGAGAGACAGAACTCTGTCCAGGCTCCAGGGTTGCAGCCTGTGGTTGCCGCTGAACAGAATTCAACGTTATGTGGTTATTACCAACATTCATCCTGAATTCCTCGTCCGAACACCCGGAAGAGACTATCTACTGAAAAACACTACTAGCCAAACACTCGAACCCTCAAAAACCAAGCTGTCTTTAAGCTGTAGTGTCGATATTTAATCCCAGCGAGGTGCCTAGAGTCTCATCGGCTGCTGTCACTACTTTGGTTTGGATTGCAGCCTCTTGTTTAGGCGCAGTAACCTGATCCAAACTTTGGGCAGCAGGTTGAACCGCTGCACTGCTTCCGGAACTACCTGTTACCTGAGTGCCATCATCAGGCGACTGCACACCAGCAACCGAGTTTGGTTCTTTACGAGATCCATCTATATTCTGTGAACTACCACTAAGAATAATTTGGGCCGAGGCTGAAAAGGATGGAATTTGCATGTCGAACACCTCATATATCCACTACAACTGCTCGGAGTATACGCCTTGATGCAAGAACAGTTCAATTTTTGTCCAACAAATAACCCAAGGATCCTGCAAAAGCATGCGCTGCATCATATATACAACCGCCATCTAGGTACGGAATTTCGGCCAACAACGGTGCTCTAAGCAAGAATTTAAGCGTATCTAAATTCTCTGGATAACAACTCATTTCCGGATCGATTTTATTAGCCACCCAGCCAGCCAAAGTAAGCCCATCTGCCGCAATGGCCTCGGCAGTCAGTAACGCGTGATTAAGGCAACCCAGCCGCATACCTACTACCAGAATTACAGGCAACTTGAGCTCTTTGGCAAGGTCGGCCAGGGTTTCACTTCGATTTAGCGGCACCCGCCAGCCCCCGGCACCTTCTACAAGCACCAGCTCGGCGGGTGTCATAAGCGCGCCCCTGCAATAACCGGCTAAGCGACTGACGGTTATATTTTTCCCTTCTCGCTGCGCGGCTAGATGTGGCGCAATGGGCTCCTGCAATAACACAGGATTTACCTGAGCATAGCTAAGCGGGACCGAGCTATGCTGCATCAGCAGCAAGGCATCTTCGTTGCACCTGTCTGTCGTCGATTCGATCACCCCGGCCGCGATAGGCTTAAGTCCAAAACAACGTGCCCCCGCGTCCTGTGCAGCCTGTAATAGCGCTGCAGCTGCAAACGACTTACCGACATCAGTGTCAGTGCCTGTAATAAAATAACTCCGTGCCACTATCGCCTCACCTGTGTTGCTAAAAATTCGACCTAATCAATAAAACTCAACCCTTCGATCAAACCAAACTCTTCCTTAAACCCCGGCCTACTCAACACCTTTAGAGGCGCCGAAGGCGGTAGTAAAAGACTTGATAGGTAGCGGGTATTTTACCCTGGTCATCCCGGAGCCTCTCATAGGCAGTGCGAAATGCTTTAACCCGTTGACGACCAGAAAGACTGGTCTGACGGCCAGGATTAAGGTTATGAGCGCCCAAGTCTTTCAGCTCATCTGTCAGCTGTTTGAGCTGGTCAAACTGCAACACTATCCGTTGCTGCTCAAACACTTCGATCTCAAACAGCGATCCCAGCAGATATTCAAGACGCTGTTGTGATAGGAACTGGTTTACATGCTGGTACTGATCTACCGCAGCCCAAGCCTGACGTAATTCGTTTAACGTATCCGGACCCAGGGTCGCAATTAATACGCTACCCCCGGGGCGCAGGGTCCGAGCCAGCTCGGCGAACAGCTGGTCAGGGTTCTGGCACCATTGAATCGCCAGGCTGCTAAATACGCCATCCAGACAGCTCTCTGCCAACGGCAGCTGCTCTGCATCAGCACAGAGATAATTAATATCGGGATGCGGACGAGCGCTTCGGGCAAAATCGAGCATCCCTTGCGCCAAGTCTAGAGCGACCACACGAGTACCGGGCAGCTGGGCCAACGGCAAAGAAAAATACCCAGTCCCTGAACCCAGATCGAGCAGCTGGCCACGCCAATTATCCGGCCTAAGTTGCAGCAATTTCCCACCCACTTGGCGCTGCAAGCCAGCAACCGAATCGTAACTTGGCGCGGCCCGACTGAAGGAACCCGCCACGAGCTTTTTATTGATAACCTCATCAGGGGCGGATGCTAGGGCAGTGTCAGCCATCAGCCAGCTCCCTAACCCAATCGTTGATCACCTGAGTTACCACGGGCTCAGAGTTGATAAAAGGGACATGCCCCGCATCGGCCAGCAGATGTGCATGATTTCTGAGGAGTTCAGATTGCGAAACGGCGCCCGGAACCAAGGCATCATTATCAGCAAATAAAAATAATCGGGGGACGCTTAATTCTGCAAATAACGATCGATAATCATCCGCCAACAGCGCTAAAGATTCAGACAGCCTAGAGGCGCCAGCAACCGACTCGGCGATGATCGGTTTGAGTCTGCGCAGCAACGCACGAGCATCTGGATCACCCTGCCCTTGCAGCATCGCAAATCGAGTCAGCGTTTTCTGTGGATTCAACGCCAGCGAATCCTGAAAAGAATTGAAGGTTTCTGCCAGCATCGCCTCGGGCCAGTCCGGCCGTTGTACAAAACAGGGGCTGGTCGAAATCGTGATCAAGCCAGAGACCTTCTCAGAACAGCGCTGGGCTATCTGCGCAGCAACAAGGCCACCCAGCGACCAGCCAAGCCAGAGCGCCGACGCTGTCAATCTAGGAGTGATCTGTTCCACGATCAGGTCTGCCAAAGTATCCAGCCGGTAGGGTTGATCACCAGCAAAGCTGCTCTTTCCCAACCCCGGAAGGTCCACAGTAATGACCTGATATTCCCGTTCCAGAACGGGAAGCCAGCCCTGCCAGATCGCACTCGACATACCCCACCCATGCAGCAAGATCAGCGCTGGTGCATCATGACGGCCCGATTGCTGGATATATAGGCTCATCGAGCGGGATCTCCAAGCCCTTCAGCAGCTAATTCTGCATCAACCCCAGCATTCATAACTGGGTGCATCCCGACATCGCTGATAGCTTCTGCCAGCGCCAGCAACAATCGATCCACTTGCTGATGGCTGTGCGCGGCACTCAGCGTCACCCGCAACCGAGCGCTGCCATCAGCAACGGTTGGGGGACGAATAGCGGTGACAAAAATACCCCGCCGCTCCAACGCGGCGCTCAGTGCTAGCGCCTTGGCAGAACTGCCCACTTTGATCGGCTGAATCGGGGTTTGCGAATCCATCAATTCCAAACCGAGTTGTAGCGCGCCCTGACGAAACCGCTGAATCAGTTGCGCTAGGTGCTCACGAAGGTGTTGACCCTGTTGAATCAATCGCAGCGAGACCAGAGTCGCAGCGGCGACTGCCGGTGGCATCGCGGTGGTGTAAATATAACTGCGAGCGAATTGTATCAAGGTCTCGATCAGCTCCTCAGAACCTGCAACAAAGGCTCCCGAGGTTCCAAAGCCTTTACCCAGGGTTCCCATAAGTACAGGAACTTGCTCCAGGCTCAAGCCTAGATGTTCGATGCAACCCGCACCTGTAGAACCCAGACAGCCAAAACCATGAGCATCGTCGACCATTAGCCAGCCACCTTGCTGTTGGGTGACTACACTGAGTTCTCGCAAGGGTGCCAGATCGCCATCCATGCTGAACACACCGTCGGTCACGACCAGCTTGCGTCTAGCCTCGGTCCGCTGCATTTTTTTTCCCAGACTCTCAGGATCATTGTGCAGATAGCGCTGGAAGCGCGCACCGCTAAGCAAGCCGGCATCGAGCAAGGAAGCATGGTTTAAGCGATCCTGAAACACCGCATCGCCTCGAGTAAGCAACGCGTTAACGGCACCCAAATTGGCCATATAGCCGGTCGAAAACAGCAGCGCTCGAGGTCTGCCGGTAAACTCAGCCAACGCCTCTTCGAGCTGGTGGTGATGCTGACTATGGCCGTTAACCAGATGCGAGGCACCGCTGCCAACGCCAAAGTCATTGGCGGCATCGCGAAAGGCCTGAATAACCTCGGGATGATTCGCTAACCCGAGATAATCATTGCTGCAGAAGGCCAGATACGACTTTCCTTCGACGGTGACTTCGGGTGCCTGGGCAGACTCCAACACCCGACGATAGCGGTACAGATCATCGCTTTTACGCTGTTTGAGTGCAGAGGCTAAGCCTTCGAAGCCGCTCATCAAGCGCCAGCATCATAGAACATCGGATCGCCAGCAGCAGCCTGCTGGGTCTGTTGAATCTGCCCCAAAATCGCCTGTTCGTGTGCTTCGTCAGACGCATCTTCACGCTGCTCGGGGTTAATCCCCAGCTTGGCGAATAACTGTCGATCTGCATCCGTCTCCGGATTATCGGTGGTCAGTAGCTTCTCACCGTAGAAAATCGAATTGGCACCCGCCATAAAGCAAAGTGCCTGCATCTGCTCGTTCATCGCCTGCCGTCCTGCCGACAGGCGCACGTGCGATTTAGGCATCAAGATTCGAGCAACGGCGATAGTACGAATAAAATCAAAAGGCTCTAGATCCTCGACCTTCTCCAGCGGGGTACCTTCGACCTTGACCAGCATATTCAGGGGTACACTCTCGGGGTGATCGGGCATGTTTGCCAGTGTTAACAGCAGACCGATTCGATCCTGAAGCTGCTCACCCATCCCCATGATCCCACCGCAACAGACCTTCATCCCCGAGTTCCGGACATTCTGCAGGGTATCGAGACGATCCTGATAGGTGCGGGTGGTAATAATGCTGCCGTAATATTCGGCAGAGGTATCTAGATTGTGGTTATAGTAATCGAGCCCTGCTTCAGCCAGATCCGAGGCCTGCTTGTCATCGAGCATCCCCAGTGTCATACAGGCCTCCAGCCCCATCGACTTGACCCCCTGGATCATCTCGATCACATAGGGCATATCTTTGGCCCGCGGGCTACGCCAAGCAGCCCCCATGCAGAAACGGGTTGCCCCTTTAGCTTTGGCAGCCTCGGCTTCGCGCAGAACCTGTTTGACCTTCATCAACCGCTCGACTTCAAGATCGGTGCAATATTTTGAACTTTGCGGACAGTAGGCACAGTCTTCCGGGCAGGCACCGGTCTTAATCGACAACAGGGTGCTGACCTGCACCTGATTCGGGTCAAAGTGCTGCCGATGCACCATCTGAGCGTTGAACAGCAGGTCATTAAAAGGTAGCTCGAACAGCGCCTGCACTTGATCGGCAGTCCAGTCATGACGGGGTGCGTCAGCAGGGTTGAACATAGTCGTGCTCCTATAATAAACGTACGCAGACCTTGCTGGATCTGGGCTAAACTGCCCCATACCAAAACATCAGGCCAAGGAAAGGCTCGATTTTACCGACACGGATAATTCTGTCAACTTATGAAAAACACCAAGGATTACATCAGTTCTTTTTTTAACCAACTACTCCGCTCGCCACTCTGCCTTCTCTGCCATCGACCCAGCCAACAAGAACATCCGCTCTGCCACGGCTGCGAACAAGACCTACCCTGGCTGGACAACTACTGCCCGCAGTGCGCCGAACCACTATCAACACGTCTAACAACGGCCTCAGCGGCGTTGTCAAACACGAATGCAGCGGCAATTTTTTGCGGCCACTGTGTCAAGCAGCCTCCTGCTTTTAATCACACCTACGCACCTCTACGCTATGATTTTCCCGCCGATCTATTGATCCAGCGGATCAAACATCGTGCCGATTACCAGAGGATTGAGCTGCTCAGCCAGCTGTTTGTAAAAAAACTCCCACAGCTGACGATGCAATCCAAACCGCACCAATTAATACCCGTACCGCTACACCCGAACCGTTTACGTCAGCGCGGTTATAATCAAGCTATTGAATTGGCCTACAGTATTGCTGCGCGTTTACGTATACCGGTCAATACCCGCGCCTGCAGCAGACTGCTCGATACACCGCACCAACAGGGATTGAACGCTAAACAGCGGCGGCGTAATCTACGTCACGCGTTTAGTGTTGACCCGGAGCAACTCAAGATGATCGGCCCCTACCAACAGATCGCACTGATCGACGATGTCATGACCACAGGAACCACCGCTCAGGTATTAGCCGAGCAACTCAAAGAGGCTGGGGTCGAGCACGTCAGTGTCTGGTGCTTAGCCAGAACGCCCGCGGGCAGATTGCACCACTCAACTACCGACGACAAAAATAGCGTCAAGCCTTGATGAGGAAGCTATACCAAACTGAGTTACCATAGCGATCCGCTCTTGGGTCCAACCTGCCAGGAGATCATCAATGTGCAGCTACGGAAACGCTAATGACAACGATTAACGAACATCCCTATTACACCCTAACCCCTGATCGGGTAGTGGCTGCTGTCGAGTCGATCGGCCACCTGGTAGACGCCCGTATTTTTCCGCTTAACCGGTTAACTTATCTCAGCTCAAAGAGATCATCGCCATGCTTGAGTACACGGCAAAGTCATTCGATTTAGTGATACCGGACCATTGGCGCTAACTAAGACCGCATCTAGGTATATAAAAAGCATCTAACCCTCCCCTGTAATTGGTCCAATGATAATTAAGCGGCCCATTTCAGCGCACACCAAAACCATGAGTTGATATATGGCGCATGCATACAGCGAACTAACACCGGATACTATTTTTGACGCTATTGAAGCTCAAGGATATCGATGTGACGGGCAATATTTAGCTTTAAATAGTTACGAGAACAGAGTTTTTCAATTTGGTATTGAAGACGGCCAACCGATCATTGCGAAGTTTTATCGTCCTAATCGCTGGTCAAAAGAACAGATCCTAGAAGAGCATGATTTTTGCTTAGAGCTCGCGGCTGCTGAGTGGCCCGTTGTCCCACCGTTAAAAGCACAGAACGGCTGTACGCTCCATGATCATGGCAAATTTAAATTCGCGCTATTTGAACGTAAAGGAGGACGAACTCCAGAACTCGATGACCTGGATAATCTAGAGGCGCTAGGGCGTCAACTAGGACGACTCCACGCGGTCGGTTCGCTGAAGCCTTTCAACAAGCGGCCTCAAATCGACATTGAAAGCTACGGCATTAAAAGTAGAGAGTTTTTGCTAAGTAATGACTTCATACCAGACTCGTTAGTGGCTGCATATGAAACGCTTAGCAAAGATCTTATAGATACCGTCACGCGCAAATTCCATGATAACCCCTATGAGATATTACGCTTGCACGGCGACTGCCATGCTGGAAATATCCTTTGGCGTGATGAAGCCCCCCTATTCGTCGACTTTGACGATTGTCGATCTGGTCCTGCCATTCAAGACCTATGGTTATTGCTCAACGGTGATAGAGGTCAACAACGACTACAGTTGGAAACCATTCTGGAAGGCTATGAGCTATTCCATGATTTTGATAATCGTGAATTGCATCTAGTGGAAAGTCTCCGGACGCTCAGAATGATGCACTATGCAGCATGGTTAGCCCGCAGATGGTCCGACCCCGCTTTTCCTATGGCTTTTCCATGGTTCAATACAGAACGCTATTGGGGGGAGCATATCATTAGCCTCAGAGAGCAATTATCAGAACTACAAGAACCTCCTTTGCAGCGAATAACAGCGTTTTAAATATGCCTAGCTGCGGCAGCAATCCATTTTAGTACCTGCAAACGATCAATGAATTGGACACTGAAAGTCACCTGCTGTTAAGTCGTATTGGTTATGACCCTAGTAGGAAAAAATCCGCGTGGGCGCGGTGATATTTACCCACGCGGATCACTCATACCTTGAACAGTTGGTAGCCGCCGGTTGCCAACGTCTCCGCTTGCTTAGGATCGGTAATCACCGCCACGCTGGCCGGTTGATCTTTTAGGTAGAGCTCGGCGACCCGCTGCAGATCGGCGAGACGCACGGTTAATATCCGTGCGCGGAACGCTTTTCTATGTGCGGGGGTACGGCCAAACAATGCGCTGTGGTAGGCCTGCTTGGCCTCACCCGATGGAGATCCTGGCTTGTCGATACTACTGACCACACCCAGTACGGCTTCTTCAAGACGGCTGGAAGCATGCTCTGTTTCCAGCAACCAACTGACAGACCGATCAAAATCAGTCAAGGTTTCTTCAATCCGCGGATCTCGATAAGAGAAGAAGCGGAAGCACGCGCTCGAAGAGTCTTGACTGGCACCCGAACCGTACGCCCCACCCTGTTCTCGAATAGCACGATGGAGAAATCCGTTGCGCAAGAATTCGCCCAGCACGGTCAACGCTGCTGCATCAGCATGCTCAACCGTCACCGTCGCATAGGCTTTGGCGCAGAAGTTTACCTGGGTATTGGTACTCCAGACCTGCTTCACAGCTTCTCTAACCGGTGCCAGTGAAAACGCCTCAAAGGGGGTACTTTGCGGCAGTGCTGACCAATGCTGTTCCAGGGTCAAGTCCAGCTCATCGCGCCGTGCTGGCTCTGCAATAGTAAGAAAATGCCTGGGAGCCTGGAGTAACAACTGGTGAATCTCAGCCAACTGCTGAGCCAGCTGCTGCAGCTCCTTTGGATCTTGCAACCTAGCGTCAAGCTGTTTCAGATGGGTAATACTCTGCAATCCCTGCTGACGATCGGCAAGCAGCGCTGCCGGACTGTAATGGCTCGAAGCCGCCATCATCGCCAAGCCGTGACCACTACCCGTGATGCTCTGCTGCTTACGGGCTAATTTTTGCGCCATCAATTCGCGAATTTTGCCATGCTCATCGAAGCGCAGCTGGGTAAAGGTGGTGTTCATCAGCTCCGCCAGATTGGCGGCATTGTGGACCAGCGCCTTACCCGACAGGGTGAAATAACCGGTTACTTTCTGTTCGTCCTTGATAGCGCCACGCACCGAAGTGTAGGCGCGGATACCACCAGAAACACTGGCCTGCCAAGCCTGAGCTTCGGGATAGCTGCGTTCTCCGCAACCCAGCTCTGTCAGGCAACTGGTGTAAAAAGGCAGCATCTGTAGCTGGGCATCACTGAGTTTTGGCAGTTCAACCAGTAGCTGCTGGTACACCAGGCCGTTAGTGCCACGGCCGTAAAAGATACGCTTACCGCAGCTGAGGGTTTTCGACTCGCCTTCAGGAATCATCACGTCAGACGGCACATCTACCAGGCCCACCTTCGGCAGTATCGACTCATCATCAACCTGATTCTGACGCGCCTTGAGTGCGCTGGCTTGGTCAAGCAGCAACTGTTGCTGCTCGGCACTGAGCGTCGACTTGATCGCAGCGAGGCGATCCGCCTCAGCCTGGTCACGGCGCTTCGCCAGCTGAGTATCGGGACGCAGGGTCAGGCGCACCCGATGCTGGTTATCCAACAGCAGTCGCTTGACCTGTTGCTGGATATAATCGGGCTGCTGGATTTTCTGATGCAGCGACGCCAACACGGGATCTAGATTGATCGCTGCAACCGGATCACCGCGATGCACCGCTGCTCCCAAACCGCTTAGCATCAGCTGCAAACCGTAAGGATAGCTGTCACCACCGATCTCGCGCTGACTCAACTCCAACTGGTGCAGTGCAGCTTCAACCTGGGATTGTGGAACACCGGTCTCCACCACCTGCTCTAACACTTGCAACACCATCGCCTCGATGGCGTCAGCCTGCTCCGGTTCAGAACCCTCCATACCGCACATAAAACTCATCTCGCGGTTGGAATCTTCCAGCCCGCACAGCGGTGAGGGCGCGCTGCCAAGATCCGATGACTCTAGCGCATAGCGCAGTGGAGAGGCGCTGTTGTCGAGTAACACCTGGGATAACAGATGCGCCTCCAGCTGCTGCCCCAGATCGTTGCTATTGCCTAACAGCCAACCCAGCACGACGTGCGTTTTAGCCGAGGCGTCATCATCTTCGAGCGGATAGGCCTCCTCCACCCGTATCGGTGAAAAATAGCGCTGCTCGTCGCCGACCGAGATCTGTTCCGATTGCGCTTTAAAACGACTCAGCGCCTCGGTCTCGAAACGCTGCTGCAATTCACTGGCCGGTAAATCACCAAAGGTCATAAAGACCGCATTGCTGGGATGGTAGTGACTGGCGTAAAACCCCTTGAGCTGTTCGTAGCTCAGGCTGGGGATCACTTCAGGGTCGCCGCCACTGTTATAATGGTAGGTCGTGCTCTGAAATAGATGCTTGGTCATCGTCTGCCACAGCAGGCTGACAGGCGAGCTCATCGCCCCTTTCATCTCGTTGTAGACCACGCCTTTATAAACTAACGCTGACGCCTTGTTACCTTCTTCGGAAAATTCGATCCGATGCCCTTCCTGAGCAAAATCAAGTTTGTCCAGACGGCTAAAAAAGACCGCATCCAGATAGACATCCAGCAGGTTGAAGAAGTCTTTGCGGTTTTGACTGGCGAATGGATAGGCGGTCCAGTCAGAGCTGGTGAACGCATTCATAAAGGTATTCAGCGAGCGCCGGGTCATCATAAAGAAGGGGTCACGTACCGGATACTTTTCACTGCCACAGAGGCTGGTGTGCTCCAAAATATGCGCCACACCGGTAGAGTCCTGAGGGATCGTGCGCAGCGCAACCAGAAACACATTCTCGCTGTTATCAGCCGCAATATGGTAATGTTTGGCACCGGTCTCTTTATGACGATACTCGGCGATCTCTATCCCCAGCGATTCGATTAACTGGTGACGTTCAAACTCAAAACTGGAAAAGGGTTTAAGGGCGGCTGTAAGGGTATCGATTGAGCGTGAAGATTGACTACTCATTAGTGCGGGGTGTCCTGTGTTAATCACTTTAATTTTATTATCCGAATTGCTAACCACCAGAGACATCACTAACCCCGCGCCAATATTCGATCCAACAGCGCGGTGGGTAGTACCCGTTTAAGAAACGCAAACAGATAGGTGGGTGCGGTAACATAGTAGCGGTTTTTAGGTCGCCGTGCTGCAAGCGCTTTAACGACTTTATCTGCAACCGCATCCGCAGACAAAGTAAACCGGCCACTGAGTCCTGGCTTACTCAATCGTGACTCCATCAACATATAAGCCTGACGATGAACACTCTGCTCCGGCTCCACATGGCGCAGAAAAGCCTCGCGAGCATGCTGACGAAAACGGCTATCAATAGGCCCCGGCTCGATCAAAACAATATCGATGCCACTGCCTCGCAGTTCAAGCCGCAAGGTATCTGCCATCGCTTCCAGGGCAAACTTGGATGCATTGTATGCACCTCGGTAAGGCATACACACCAACCCCAGCACCGAACTATTGAAGATAATCCGCCCATGCCCCTGTGCACGCATCAGGGGGAGAATCAGATTGTTAAGTTCATGCCAGCCAAACAGGTTAGTCTCAAACTGCTGCCGTAATGCCGCACGGCTCAGATCCTCCAGGGCGCCTGCCTGGCCGTAGGCACCATTATGGAAGACCGCATCAAGACGGCCACCCGTCTGCGCTATGACCCAGTCGATAGCCGAAGATATTGAGTCTGAGCTATCCAGATCGAGCTGGCTGGCAGCAAAGCCGAGATGCTTTAATCGATCAACATCCTCGCCGTTGCGTGCAGTAGCCAGGACCTGAAAATCCAGCCCTTTAAGCCGCTGTGCAGTTGCAAAACCTATCCCCGATGAACAGCCGGTTATTAAGATGCTTTTAATCTGCGTTACCCCTCTGGCGTTTTTATCCAAGATCTTTACAGCAATTATTTTTAAAGACTTTATGCCCCAGATACGGGAATGACATTGACATTTTCAGGTGCTCAATTTATAGTCAGACCATCTTTTGTTGCATCGCAACAATGCGTTTGTATTAAACCTTTATAACTTGCCTGATGATGGAGCACGTCCATGTACGAATCAACTTTTGAAAACGTCAAATCCAGCTTTCAGCCGCTGATCGAACTGGCTGAGCTGAATCGCAAGACTCTGGAAAAAATGACCTCGGTTCAGACTAGCTATCTGACCGATTGCATCAGCACCAGCATCAAACAAGTTAAATCTCTGGCTGAATCAGGTAGCCCACAGCGTGCCACTGAACTTTCATTCGAGATGATTAAAGAGTTTGAAAACAAGCTAGCCGGTGCTACCGAGCAAAATATAGCTGCGCTGCACGAACTGCGAACCGCCTATAGCGCCCTGATGAATGGCAGTTGTTCAGACAATTATGCGCGCGTCACAGAGCTATATAGTCTGAAAGAGACCTTTGCTGTTCCTGGATTCAATGTTGTTGCAACGCCAAGTGCTGCGCCTGCCCAGAAAGCTACAGTGACAAAAACGCCTGCTATAAAAGCCGTTGTTGCTAAGAAAGCCTCTGCGGCTAAAGACCCCGTCGTAACTGAAAAGGTTGTAGCTGAAAAGGTTGTAGCTGAGGCTGTTGAAGCAAAAACAGTAGAAACAAAGGCAGTTGAAGCCAAAGTTGTTGAGACTAAGCCAGCAATCAAACCCGCACAAACGACTCCTGCCAAGGCAGAGGTTGTTGAAACTAAGCCGACCCCTGCTCCAGTTGCGCCAGCCGTAGCCGTTGCTGAAGAGGTCAAGCCTAAAACCGCACCCGTTAAAGCAGCTGAAGCTACGCCTAAAGCAGCAGTAAAACGCGCAGCAGCCAAGCCCTCTGTTAAGAAAGCCGCGGCAAAATCTGCTGCGGTAAAAAAGCGCTAAACGCGGATTAAGGTAACCGGTCAGATCTGTATCGGGATATCAACCCCTCCTCAGAATGACCGGTTACATAGTTCCGGCGAAAGTGGTACTGAACTTTAGACTTGTGCCTGAAGATTTGTTGAGTCCAATGGGGCTGTTTAACTGAACCAAAGATCCAACCCTTCATGTTCTTGGTTTCGATTACGAAGACACCAAATCGAGATTCAATGATGTCATCAATCTGAGTGGTACTGTTTTCTGCCCAGTAAAAACTTAGCAGCCAGGTTCACCTGAACCTCGCCAATGACGCCCTTGAACCAAGGTGTACGAGACAAGCCAACAAGCAGGAAGAGCGGTATCAGATACCAAAATTCCAATAGAGCTGTGTAGATAGGCGTGAAGTCCATTTCCTTACCCTGCTAGATGCCCATTTTCTACAATGGATTAATAGACTCAGAGTATGCCAATAAACACAGAGAACACCATCTCTGTTTTGATGGGGATGTACCTTGATGCTCCGTGCAGGAGTTCTTTTCCGTGCTTTATGTAGAACAAGGAAGGTATGGCAACTTTAGATGCCTGTTAGGCCGTGGATGCCCACTTAAGCAGTCGATAGCTACGCTATCACCGGCTGAAGTCGGGCTGAATTAAGTAAAAAGATATAGGAAGGGGTAAAGGCAACATGAATTTCACTGCCCTACATACGCCCTACAGAGCAGAAACAAAAAAGCCCAAGACAAGGCTTGGGCTTCTATGCTGTTGTTTTACCAACAAATATTGGTAGGACTACCCAGATTCGAACTGGGGACCTCTACCATGTCAAGGTAGCGCTCTAACCAACTGAGCTATAGTCCTGTTGTTAACGTGAGGCGTATTATAAAGTTCCTTTCAATTTTGACAACCCTTAGATCCAAAAATAGTTACCCGTTCGCTCGCCATTGTAATCTACTGATTTTTCCTAATAAACTCCACTGAACCGTCGATAATGAGCGCGCCTCTTGTGCTGAGTTTAATCTGGCACTTCATTCCTGCTGGAATTCGGTTTTTCGGCTTGGGCAAGTTCAAGCTCACTCGAATGTCCCCGAGACTGCATCCAGCACCCGACCGACGATGGCCGCTTTTATTGCGCAAGACATTACCTGCCTGTTTTTATTGGACAGTTCTGATAAAGCGCTTACTATTAAGGACTAAGCGACTCTAATATTTAAAGCCACAACAAGGAGTGTTACCTCGACAACCTAGCCCTGAGTCGCCTGAATTTAGGGGCAATAATAACAATGTCCTCACCCAGGCAGCCCAATCCTACAGAGCCCATGCAGCGAATCAGCATTATCGCAGCCACTGCTATTCTCATCTTGGCTCTACTTTTTACCAGCTACGGTTTTTTTGAGCGCAAGGCTATCCTCAAATATGGCCGTGATGCCGCCGCACAGATCGCCGAGAGAACGGCGCTGACGGGGGCAGCGGCCTTCGATGCGGCCCAGCAACTTCTCGCTGCGATGAATCTGTTAGTTAACCCCCCTGTCCGAGGCACGACAGCAGATCCGGAACTGGTCGATCTGGCGCTGCGACGTCTAAAAAGCCAAACACCCCACATTCTGGATCTTGCGATTATTTCGGCAACGGGAAAGGCTACAGTCTGGACAGGGTCTGGTGCTCCACCATCGATTATCGATCGTGACTACTACAGCTACCACGCTAATAATCTAAACAGCACCCTCTTTATAGGCAAGCCGCTGTTATCCAGAGTAAAACCTGAACGCCGATTCATTGCCATCAGCAAAGCCCTCCGTGACGAGCAAGGCAATCTGACCCAGGTACTCTGCATCATCATGGATGTATCGCTGTTGCGCGACTATCTAGGTCAAAGGTTTGCCATCCCCGGCAGCACTCAACTCTTGCTCGATGATAAGGGTGAGATCTATACCCGCACACCTGACTTTGAACAGTATGTTGGCAAGACGATCCTACATCCGGAACAACTAGAGACACTGTCCACAACCACTCCCACGGCAGGATTTTACGTCGAGTCAGCGTTGGATAAAAAAGAGCGCATCGTTGAATTTCAGAAGCTTACCGGCTACCCGCTGATTGCCGTAGGTACGATCTCGGTTAAGCATCTGCTAGCCGGATGGACACAGCGATTGCAGGTCGTCATCCTTTTATGGGGGGTATTGAGCCTCTGCATCATTCTAGTGGCGCGGCGCGCCTTGGCGATTAGCCGCAAACAGATCCAACAAGCAAATACCGATGGCTTGACGGGTATTCATAACCGACGCTCGATTATGCGTTGTGCATCAGACATGGAAAGCTCGCAGCAAGATACCGGCTTGCTTGCATTACTGATGATCGATATCGATAATTTCAAACGGATTAACGACCGCTTTGGCCACCCCACAGGCGATACTGTTATCTGTGCAGTAGCGGAAATGTTGCGCAATAGCATTCGCTCGACCGATATTGTTGGCCGTTACGGCGGAGAGGAGTTTCTAGTCTTGATGCCGGATATCAGCCGGGAGGGAGCTCAGATCGTAGCCGAAAAACTACGCCTATCAGTCGCCGCAGAACTGCTCGATCCTATTCCGATCACTATTAGCATCGGCGTTGCGATGATGAACCGGATCGATCAATCATTGGAACAAACCCTTGCACGCGCCGACAGCGCACTCTACCAAGCTAAAGCGGATGGGCGTAACTGTATACGTCACGCTGATGACTCTACCTCTCCAACCAATGATGAACAGTCGACAAGAACTACCTAGCTGACCGTTAATATTTATGCGAGCAGAAATACTGATCACAGCCGTGAAAATGACCGAATAACTTGCTGCTAAATAAAGTAAATTCGCCTCTATAATCTTTATTTTGCTAGGCTTTTACCGTTAAATAGATCCGTTCTCCATTAGGAGTGCTGTTAGAATTACGAGGAGAAGGATTTCCGTCAGGTTGTGCAACATAACGGAAGGTCCAACCCATGCATCAGGGTAGTTCGGAACAGGCGGCCCAGTTTCTTCGCTTAGCCGTGCCTTTAATGGTCAAGCACAGCATTTCCCCGACCCCATATAACTACGCGCGCTGGTACAGCTATGTATCTAAGCGTAGCCTGCCTTTAAATAAAGCCTTGGATCAAACCCTGGAAACCTACGGAACCTGTCCGGAATCCTTTACCCGTGAGCTATTCCGAGACCATGTTATTCCCGAAGAGGTTGGATTAGCCGAACACTCCCGCCTAGCCGTCAATGCGGTCGTCGATGAGTTGAAACAACAGACGGGGGATGCGCATTCAGATGCCCTGCACTACGGAGATATTCTCAGTACAGCGCGTAAAGAACTGCCGCATTGTGATCTGGATGAGATGCAACAGTTGATGATTCGCTTATACGAAGGTACCCAAAAGGTCAGTGATTCGAACCGCCAGTTCCTGGCTCAGATAGAGTCTGCGCAGAAGAAAATTACCGCACTGAAAGAGGACCTTAAGAAAGCACGAAGCGAAGTCGACCGCGATCCCCTCACTGGGCTTTATAACCGCAGAGTATTTGAACAGTACCTGGCGACACCGGGCGGTCAGCAGCGCCGTTGTCTGGTAATGGTTGATATCGACCATTTCAAACGTTTCAACGACAACTATGGACATAATATCGGCGACCTGGTCCTGCGCCAAGTCGGGGCACTGCTGCAGCAACAGGTTGGCGAGCGTGAATTAGCTGTCCGGTTTGGCGGGGAGGAGTTCGTTCTATTGCTATGTGGTCCAGCAGCATCCTTTGCCGTACGGGCCGAAAAGATCAGAATCAAAATCCAGGAACTGGTCCTGCTCAGCAAACGCGATCACAAACCTTTACAGCGAATCACCGCATCCTTTGGTGTTGCTATTGAGCAAGGTGGTGAAGAGCGTCAGGAGTGGCTTGAACAAGCCGATACGTTGCTGTACCAGGCAAAAAACTCGGGACGTAACCGAATCGCCTGCTGTACTGATCAATCGACATCGGCTGCCGTAATCAGTATCCAGCCATCTGCCTAGACGCTAGGGATTGCCGATTGCTTGCGAGAGCAGACAAAAGTCATCAGTTCCGGGAAAAAATCCAAAAAATCCTGTTCCAGACCAGAGTAATGCTGCAGAAACTCCTCCCCCGCTCCCAGCATCGGTTCTGGACGGCGCAAGCGATGAGCGACACGATCTAGCACCAAAACAATCTTATCGGCATCTGCGTACGCAGAAAGCCAGTCTTGGTCGAGCATCAACCGTAGCGGTCGCTGCATCGTCTCAGGCTGATAACCCCGATAGCGCTCCAGCAGCTGATAACAGCGTGCAATAAACTCAGAGCGTGGCTGATCATGAAACCTGTCCCAGTGACGACTAAGGAAATGGTCGTAACAGATGTCGAGAATAATCCCGGCAAAGCGCCGACGTCGGTTACTGAAGCGCGAGGCACTGCGTAAAAACATGGGATTGCTATCGGTGAACGCATCGATCTGCCGGTGCAACAGCACCCCAGGCCTTAGCGCGGGATGCCAATCTGCGGCTAGCCGCCCCTTGACGAAATCCCCCATTAAATTCGCCATTAGGGATTCTGGCGTCGATTCAGCAAAGAGCAGATGGGCCAGATAATTCACCGTGAATCCTCTATCAGCCCTGCTTTGAGGCTAGCCTTCAACCGCGTTTTGGCGAGCGTTTTTTGGCTGACTGTGCTGCTGCTCGTCGGTTTCCAGACGGGCGCTGGTTGCCCGGTCGGGCAGCATTCACCCGACGAGAATGTTCATTCCCAGATTTTGACTGGGGCGCGTGCCGGGTCGGAGTTCGCCCTTCAGCAGTAACCAGTGACTGGGGGCTGCGTCCGATCAGATCGGCACGGCCTATTTTTTTCAACGTTTCGCGAATCAACGGCCAGTTATCCGGATCGTGGTAACGTAAAAGCGCCTTGTGCAAGCGACGCTGGCGGGCCCCTTTGGGGATAGGAACCTCCTCTCCCTGACGGCGAATCTTCTTCAGCGGGTTACGGCCACTGTGATACATGGTGGTGGCATTACACATCGGCGAGGGGATAAAATTCTGCACCTGATCGAGCTTGAAATCGTTGTGCTTCAGCCAGAGCGCCAGGTTGACCATATCCTCGTCGCGAGTTCCCGGGTGGGCGGAGATAAAATAGGGGATCAGATACTGCTTCTTACCCGCCTCCTGGGAAAATTGTTCAAACATTTTTTTGAACCGGTAATAACTTCCCATCCCCGGCTTCATCATCAGCGACAGCGGTCCGTCTTCGGTGTGTTCGGGGGCGATTTTAAGGTAACCGCCGACATGATGAGTGACTAGCTCCCGTAGGTATTCGGGATCCTCTACCGCCAGGTCATAACGCAACCCCGAAGCGATCAGAATACGTTTAACACCGGGTAGCTTACGCGCTTTGCGGTAGAGCTGGGTCAGGTGACGATGATCGGTCTTGAGGTTGCTGCAGATCCCCGGATGAACACAGGAGAGGCGTCGGCAGGCAGCCTCGATCTTGGGATCGTTGCAGTGCAGCCGATACATATTGGCTGTCGGCCCGCCCAGGTCGGAGATGGTGCCGGTAAAGCCGGGGGTTTTATCACGGATCTGCTCCACTTCATTGAGAATCGAGCGCTCCGAACGGTTCTGGATAATTCGCCCCTCATGCTCGGTGATCGAACAAAAAGTACAGCCGCCAAAGCAGCCGCGCATAATATTGACCGAGAAACGGATCATCTCGTACGCCGGAATCTTGGCATCGCCATAACAGGGATGCGGCAGGCGGTAATAGGGTAGATCGAACACTGCATCCAGCTCGGGTGTCGACAGCGGCAGCGGTGGCGGATTAACCCAAAGGTCACGGTTACCGTGCTGCTGCACCAAGACTCGGGCATTGCCGGGATTGGTCTCCAGATGCATCACCCTGGAGGCGTGGGCATACATCACCGGATCATTACTGACCTGTTCGTACGAAGGCAAGCGAATATAGTTCTGCGCCCGGTGTTGCTTAGGATCGACAATCCTCAGCGGCTGCGGCTGAGATTGCTGCGCGGCCTCAGCCTTAGTGTCTGCGGCCTGAGTCTCGCAACCAGGTTGTTCCTGGTAAGGGCTTTGTGGCGGCGTTACCCGACCCGGCAGGTCGATATCGGTAGAGTTGATCACGCCCCAGTCCTGCGGCAGCTGCGAACGCATTACCGCGGTGCCCCGGATATCAGTCAGGCTGTGCACAGGCTCTCCGGCGGATAACCGAGCAGCAACCTCAAGCAACGCCCGTTCAGCATTACCGTAGAGGAGAATATCGCCCTTGGAGTCGGCCAGTACCGAGCGTCTTACTTTATCCGACCAGTAATCGTAATGGGCAATCCGACGCAAGCTGGCTTCGATACCGCCGAGTACCAGCGGCACCCCTTTGAAGGCTTCTCGACAGCGCTGGCCATAGGCAACCACCGCGCGATCTGGACGTTTGCCGCCCTCGCCACCGGCCGTATAAGCATCATCGTGGCGTAACCTGCGCTCGGCGGTGTAGCGATTGATCATCGAGTCCATATTACCGGCAGTGACGCCAAAGAACAGCTTGGGCCGCCCCAGACGCATGAAATCGGTTTTATCCTGCCAATTAGGCTGCGAGATGATACCCACTCTATACCCTGCCCGCTCCAGCACCCGACCGATCACCGCCATCCCAAAGCTGGGGTGGTCGACATAGGCATCACCGGTGACCAGCACCACATCGCAGGCATCCCAGCCGAGCTGGTCCATCTCCGCACGGGTCATCGGTAGTACAGGGGCTGGTTTGGTTGCAGTAGGAAAATGCGTGGATAGCGAGCGAGGTACAGCGTTCATAGTAGTAACAGATCAGCATAAGCGGGTGGCTATAATACCATCATGCTTAGCCCAGCGCATTATCCGACTTAAATACTAGGTTAAGAGCAGACTCTGGTCGTCGAAAGCTCGATCACAGCGACATGAGTAACCGCCAATCCTAGCCAACCTAATCAGCATTCCGTACTCGACTCAGGCTATTTCCCAACAACCTAACAGCAACGCAGTACCGCTCTCAACTCGAGCCGATCTGCGCCTGCTTGCGCTCAAGGCGTTGGCGAATAAGCTGCAGATGAAGACGCAGATTGTATTGGTTCTCCGCGTAAGACTTGGGCACCGGCACCTGCATCACCTCTCGCTCCACCTCGGCTAGCTGTTCAAGTAACGTCTCGATCCCCGCAGGGTCGATCACAGCATCGGTTTTTACATCCAGATCGCGCAGCTGCTCATACCAGCGATAAATTCGTGAGCGAACCCGCCAGCGATAGGTCGGGGGCAGTATCTTCCCCAGCGGGATCATCAGGGTCACGATAGGGATCAGCATCACGACCAAACGGTCGATCAGATTCGCAGCCCAAAACGGTAGATAACGCTGTAAAAAAGGCGGTCCGGAACGGTAATAACGCGCCGCCTCTTCGCTAAGCTCAAACTCCACATAACGCGGTGAAGGGAACTGCCCCAGCTGCTCAAACAGACCACCCTGTCCATGCACCAGACTAGCTGCCTGCAACAGCAGCACACTCAGCGCGGGATGAAAGTCGGCACGAGTAACTAACGTAGCGGTCGGTGCCAATAGTTGTACTGGCCGGTCTGGAATATTTTTAACTAGATCAAAAACGCCTTCAGGCAGGGTAACGCTGGACAAAAATCCATGTTTACTCTGATAGGCACTGGCGCGAGAAAAACTCAGCAAACCGATCGACGGGGTGGATAGCAGCTGCTGAACCACACTGGAGGTGGGACTCGTCACCATAAAGAGCGCATCCAGCGAGCCGTCAATCAGCCCAGCCACCGCTTCCTCGGTATCCAACCCCAGCAGCTCTGCATTATCGCTATTGATGCCATTATCTTGCAGTAACTGCAGTGACACCGGACGCGTACCACTGCCTTGGGTACCTACAGCAACCCGCCTGCCCGCGAGATCGGTCAATCGCTCCACCCCGATCGAACGTCGGTAAAACACCCATAACGGTTCAAAATAGAGGCTGCCTAAAGAGCGAAAACTCGCCCCTTCCGGATGCTCTATTCCGCCCTGCACCAGTGCAATATCGACCTCCCCAGCAGCCAATCGTTGTAGATTTTCCACCGACCCTGGCGAACTCAGAACCTCAAGCTCAACCCCCTGCTTGGCCATAAAAGTCGCATATTTATTAGCATAATCGTAGTAAGCGTTCTGCGGCGATCCGGTCGAGATCCGTAACTGAGTCGGCGGAGCAGGCTCTACAAACTGATACGCCAGAACAAAACCAACCAGCAATAAAACCAGCCCTGTGCCGTACAGCAGATAGCTGTCTTTGTCGCGATCAGAATTGTGCCCAGAGTCAAGTTCAGGATGCCGGCTCATTGTAGATCCAATTTTAGCAATAGAGTTTAGGGTGCCGTTTTAGAGCTTTGTTTTAGCAGAGCTTTGTTTTAGCAGAGTTATATTAGCAGCACTGCTTTAGGAGTCCTGGTTTTGAAGCCCTGGTTTATTCTCAGCAGCTTGAGATAAGAATCAATTGTTTAAGCAGTCAACTGGTCACAACTCATGCCCGTTTCAGTCGATCCACCAGTTTATGCAGGGGAATATTCAACCGGCGCCCTAACTTCTTTGCTGGTGATTGCAACCGTCGCGGGTTGTCTTCAGGCACCCCACCCTTAAACCCGAACGCGATCAAGTTGCCATCTTCAACCAGACAACTCATACAATGCTCGCCAAACTGATCCCGCAACCGCTGCATCGCTAATGGATGCAATCCACGCCCCTCCTCCCAGAGATTGAGCACCAGCACCCCGCCGTGATTCAAATTAAGGTAGCAGTTTTTCAGGAAATCGACGTTTAATTGAGATTCGATCATGCCACTGTCATTATAGATATCGGCGAAGATAATATCGCTCCGACTGCTGGTTTGCGCCATATAGCAACTGGCATCTTCAAGATGCAACGAAAGTGGCGGCGCCAGCGCCAATTCAAACCATTGCTGCGCCACCTCGGCAACTAGCGGCCTAAGCTCGACCACGCTTAACGGCAGTTCAGGATCATACGCCTGGAGTGATTGGACCAAACTACCCGCACCTAATCCCAATAAAGTCACTCGTTCAGGTTTCGGCTGATACAACAATGCCAGCATCATCGCCTGGGTGTATTGGTAGACTAGCGCCTCCGGATTCAACAGGTCGATACAGCTTTGTTGCGCATCTGTACCGAAGGCCATATAGCGGCATAGTCCGTCCTCAAAAACACGTACCGGCCCCCACTCATCGTGACCTCGATAGACTTCAATACCAGGGATACTCAAACAGCGCTCCTTATTCTCAGAATGGGTCGATGCTATTAAAAGCCGCGCATTGTACCTGCTGCAGGCGCTGCCCAGGTACCAGAATCCGTACGATCAAACACCAATGTCACTCAGCAAACCGACAGAGAATGCCTAGCAACTCGATTCAGAGTAGACCGACTTACGATTCGTAAGCCAAACAACCTCAACAAAAGCATTTATGAAGCATACAGCCGCTCAATCATTAATTTTTGTCTGCCTGTCCCCGCGTCCAACGTTTAAAATAGCGCTCTTATCGATACGCCACGGAGCCTAAAGCAATGCCCTTTATCACCCCTTCCCATCTACTGCTGATGAGCGTTGCTGCTATCTGGGGATTTTCTTTTGTTGCTCAGAGTGTCGGGATGGATTATCTCTCACCCCACAGCTTCAACGCGGCCCGTTTTCTCCTGGGGGCGTTATCGCTGCTGCCACTCTGGTTGCTGCTGGGCAAGAAGCGATTGCCGCAGGGGAAGACGCTACTGCTGGGTGGTTTGGTAGCGGGAACCATCATGTTCGGTGGCTTCAGCTTTCAGCAGATCGGCCTGCTGCACACCACCGCAGGCAATGCCGGATTTATTACCGGGATGTACATCGTAATGGTGCCTATCGCGGCCGCACTGCTGGGCCAAACCACCAACAAGCAAACCTGGGGCGGGGTTATTTTGGCCGTACTAGGCCTATACAGTCTCTCTATAGGTCCAAACTTATCAATGAATTATGGTGACTTATTAGAGTTGATTGGCGCTTTTTTCTGGACCGCACATGTGATTGTGATCGGTTGGTTATCGAGAAAAGTGGATGCAATCGGTTTATCCATCTGCCAATTCTTGGTTGCTGCAGTCTGGGCCAGCCTCGCCGCACTTGTCTACGAGACACCGAGCCTGGTCGATTTTCAGGCCGCCTGGCTACCTCTGCTGTACGCGGGCATCGCCTCGAGTGGTATCGCCTGCACCCTGCAAATTATTGGACAGCGCAAAATCGAGCCCAGCGTCACCGCGCTCATCCTCTCTACTGAAGCTATTTTTGCGGTTCTGGGCGGCTGGCTGCTGCTGGGGGAAAGCTTCGGTAGTAAAGAGCTGCTAGGGTGCTCGTTGATGCTTGCAGGGATGCTGCTCAGCCAGTGGCCTAGCCGAAAAAAGCACCCAGACCTGCTGCCACAAAGCTAATCGAAGAAGGTCTCAGGCAGGCTTCTATCCACCGGGGTGGAGAGGATCATCATGGTGTTGGTATCGCTGTAATCGCAGAAGGATTCAAGAATACGATCCAGCTGTGACATAGAAGCCACCGCCAGCTTGACCAAAAAGGCTTGCTCACCGGTCACATTGTGGCACTCGATGACCTCGGCACAATCGAGTATCAGCGCCTTAAACTCCCGCTCCTGGGTACGGAACACCTTGCACTGCACCAGCGCAACGATCGGATAACCGAGCTTATCCAGATCGACCCTGAGCGAAAATCCACGGATCACCCCTGCCGCTTCCAACTTGCGAACCCGCTCAGCCACGGCCGGGGCGGAAAGGTGCACTAACTTGCCCAGCTCGGCGTACGAGAGCCGGGCATCTTGTTGCAAGGCGGCGATGATGTTGCGATTTATGGCGTCGATCCGCATCATCGACCAAGTTCCGTTACTATCTGTTTAGTCATCTTTTGGTGGGGGATACCTGCCTCCATAAACACCTCTCCCTCCGGCAGATAGCCCTGTGCCAGATAGAAGGCTTTGGCAGAGTGCTGCGCATTCATGCATACCGAGGATAAACCCGCACGCCGGGCAATCCGATGCAGCGCATGCATAATTTCGACCCCGATACCGCGGTTACGGTGTGTTGCCAAGACGGCCACCCGACCGATCTTGCCGCCTTTGTCGATATCGATACGCCCTGTCGCGACGACGGCCTCTCCATCGAACGCCAACACATGTCGACACAGGCGATCACGATCATCGTACTCCAGAGATTCGGGGACGGACTGCTCACGGATAAAGACCTGGGTACGAATTTTGCGTATCTGCTGCTGATAATCGGTATAAATAACCTCTTTGACGATCATCGTCTTCCTCCTTGTACTTGAGTCTTGGGCTCATCGAGCCCTTCCAGACATCGGCTACAGCCTCTTATATTGGCCACCTAGGGTTAAAACTCAACTCGGTTGGCGCCATAATCTGATAATGCCTAACAACCCACTACTATAGCTGAACAGGATAAACGTGCCGTCCGCTTCCATCCTAAATCGTTAGCTACTGCTCTGCCATATATCCTTGCATGCATCTCTTCAATCACGACTCTGCCGTCATTCAGGAAAAAAATTCGCGATGGTTTGACCCTACTAGGCTCACCTTAAGGGTACGCACTCATCCAGAGCACACTCTCTTGGGTCTGTTTGGTCTGACGAGCAGGCAGAAAAAAGCCCGATACATCGATATCTGTACCGGGCTCTAAATTCAGGAAAAACATTTTGGAGGATTAACCTCCGATCCTATCAATCAAGCCTGCTCTTTACGCCTCGCATCTAAATCTTCTACTACTGCGGTCGAAGAGGGTGTTTCTTGCAACCAAGACAGTACCTCATCGCTTGTACGAAATTTGGGTGAACCCGCCCAGATGGACGACATCAAATTAGCCAATTCAAGCAGCAACTGACGGTAATGATTCGAAAATAGACGACTACTTAATCGAGAGGTAAACCAACGCAGAACCATCTTCTGCTCTTTTTCTTGATTATGGTTTACATGCTCTTTGAGGTGTTCTAATAGTTTTTCTAGACGTCGCTGATCATCTGTGGATAGGTCAGCGCTCATAGAGACTAGCTGCAACTCAAGCCATAGATCAGATAACGGCCTTAACTCCTTATCCATCATTCATCTCCACTCACATCTGGAAGAGTCAACAACAAAATAATTTTTGCTGTTGACCGATATCTTGAGTCCGTTCTTAAGATAGTTTTAGCCAAACAAAATAAACCAAAGAACACGCAATCTATATTAGATCATCATGGTGTAGCCTGCTTACATTATCCCCTATACTACAACATCTCAAATCTGCGACCAAGCAATGCCTAAACAGTTGTCATACAACACTAGCAACTCTATTTCAATATCTTGCTTGAATCTTAAACTATAGGTAACTGCTGCAAGAATGCAATGGCAGCGCTACGATCATACTCCGTCGGGTTAGACGTACTGTTATCTACCACCTCACCACTGTAGGCCATCATAGAAGTCGCACTCATCCCAAGAAGCTCAGCAGCCTGAGCTGTCGTCGGATGTCCTGGCGGTGGCGCCGCCTGCAACGCTGAACAGATCAACAGGGCAATAAAAACAGATGATTTTTTCATAGCCCCCCTGGATTGAGCTCTTACAGAGGCGAATTCAGCATTAATGCCGCACTTAAAGTACCAGGCTTTAATGCCGCGCATAATCTTTACTTATTTTTACCCCTTAACCAATGCTTGCCCTTTAAAAGCACAACCGCCCTCCAGTCCTAACTGCTTAAAAACCATCGCAGCCGGGCAAAATCCAGTAAAGGATGCCTGAATCATATTGGCACCGGCGAACGCTGTCAGCCACAGCCAGCCAGGATGATGTAGTTGAGACAGAGCCAAGCTACCAAGAATCATGCAACCTGCAAATAAAAATACCGCTTTATCAACGTTCATTACCGAGGACCCCCATCAGTGATAACCACTTAACCAAGTTAATATATTAGCATCACCTAACATATAAGCATATATAAAGCTCATAATCCTGACCTTTGAATTCAGATACTATCTTGCCAATCTAGTTATATACTGCATTTATGAGAGAGACCCTAGACGTACTCTTCCGCCGCCAACCGACCTCCGGGTTGACCAAGCCTAAGGCTGAAGTCAAACGGGCCCTAATACTATCTGGTGGGGGAGCAAGGGCCGCCTATCAGATTGGCGTATTGAAAGCCTTAGCAGATATTCTACCCACAGGTCATCCAAACCCTTTTCCCATTATTTGTGGTACCTCCGCAGGAGCAATTAACGCGTTATCGCTGGCCTGCCACGCGGGTGATTTCAAAGAGGCCGTATACGATCTTGAGGCACTTTGGCGCCAACTGACTCCCGAGCAGATCTATCGTGCAGATCTGTGGTCACTCACTAAAGGGGGCGGACGCCTACTAACCTCACTATTCAACGAAGGGGTAGGTCGAAAATACCCTGTTGCATTGCTAGACAACACTCCGCTAAAAGAGCTCCTCAAAAGAACCATTGCTTTTGACAACATCGATATTGCGATAAGCCAGGGTAACCTTGAAGCAGTTAGCGTTACCGCGATGGGCTACAGTAGCGGCCAATCGGTGAGTTTCTTCCAAGCAGCGGAGCACCTAAAACCCTGGAGACGGCATAACCGAATCGGTAACAACTGCAAGTTAGGCATTGAGCATTTGATGGCCTCCTCGGCAATACCAACAATATTTCCTACCGTTCCTATCAATAGAGAATATTTTGGTGATGGAGCCCTGCGACAACTGGCGCCCATCAGCTCGGCGCTTCACCTAGGCGCAGAACGTGTGTTCGTTATCGGCGTCAGCGGCAACCGAAACCCTGCGCATTGGGACAAGCGACGCCGCACCCGTCACTCACCCTCAATGGCGCAGATTATGGGCCAGTTACTTAATAGCGCATTCATTGATTCGCTCGAAGGAGACATCGAGCACCTCGATAGAATTAATTCTCTATTGAAACTGATCCCGGAAGCCCAAAGAGCGGCCTCAGGGAACCCTCTTCGTCCCGTGGAGAGTTTAGTCATATCGCCTACAGAGGAGCTCGATAAAATCGCCGGACGTAAAATTCGTTATTTGCCTCGCGCACTCCGTTTTTTCATGCGGGCAGTCGGTGCCACAGCAAGTGGCGGCGGTGCGACCGCTGCCAGCTATCTGCTATTTGCTCCAGCGTTCTGCAACGCGCTGATAGATTTAGGCTACAAAGATACGATGTGGGAACGACAAAACATCGACAAGTTCTTCCAAATCAACTCCGAAAAAAAAGTCATCCCAATTACTTAGAAAACACTACTTAGAGAACACTACTCTTCACCTACCCGTTGCAAAGCTATCGACTCTCAGCAAAACGCTAAGCAGCCCCATAGGCCTTGCCATCATTGATACAGCTCACGGTAACTTGAGAGCCATACTTCATCGTTGATGATTAAATTTGAACCTTGGCAGCCTGCTCAAACAAAGGCCTTGAAGCTCCAATAGCTATGGAACCTGTGAATAAGTCCAGTGTGTTCTCTGCGGGCTATAGAACGGCCAGGTGCGCGAAGGATCGTGCAGTGAAATGTCTAGACCTTTTCAAGCGGTCCGACAAAGCAGATGGCCGTTATAGAGCCCGCCCTTCGGGGCTTTCAGAGCGAATGGATCGCGGTGTTAGCGATTTTCGACAGACAACCAGTATGTCTGTAATCGCTGCCTTGACCTCCAATCGCTCTGAAAGCCAGAGGCGCAAGGGACTTGTTCATAGGTTCCCTAGACCTTTTAGGCTATACTCGCCGCCGTCCAATAAAGCGGGGTCTAGCATGAAAATCTGTAGTGTCGAGTTAAAAAGCAACGAGGCAATCCTCTGCCTGCTGTCTCTCTCCGAAGGGCTGTTTTCACTCCCTGATTGCAGAGCACGCCGTCTGACGCTGACGGATGTCAACAGCAGCGAACACCTGAAAAAATTTCAATTCGACTTCGCCAAGCTAATGAACGATTACAAAGTTGATAGGGTTGTTATCCGCCAACGCCCAACCAGTGGAAAATTTTCTGGCAGCGCGGTAGGTTTCAAGCTGGAAGCAGCTATTCAGCTGATAGATGGATTGGATGTAGAAACAGTGTCCTCGACCATGATCAAAGAGTCACTAAAACATACGCCACTACCGATACCTTTCAGTGACACCGGGTTAAAAGGATTCCAGGAGGTCGCCTTCACCACTGCGGTCGCCTATATGAACCGCCCTAAAGAGGATTAATACGGACCTCTGCCAAACGAACCTGCACCGCTACGCCGCTCTTCTCGAGCGGCGTAGCTCATGATCTTAACCTCTAATCTGCAACGCAATCGACACAGAACACCGTCTCTCCATCACTTACCTTCTTCACCAAACCATGAATATCGGTTTCAAAGCCGGGAAAGCGCTGATTCAGATCACGCGCAAGTTTGAGGTAGCGCACGATAGTCGCATTGAAGCGTTCGCCTGGAATCAGTAACGGGATACCTGGCGGATAGGGTGTAACCAGCATCGCGGTTACCCGCCCTTCGAGCTCATCAATAGATACCCGCTCGATCTCACGGTGTGCCATCTTGGCAAAGGCATCTGCCGGACGCATCGCCGGAATCATATCCGAGGTATACATCTCGGTGGTGAGACGCGCCACGTCATTGGCCTTGTAGAAACCGTGGAGCTGCGCACAGAGATCTTTAAGCCCGACGCGCTCGTACCGACCATGCTTAGCCACAAAGTCAGGCAATGCTTTCCAGCACGGAGTATTTTTATCGTACTCGTCTTTAAACTGCTGCAACGCGGCAACCAGAGTGTTCCAGCGCCCCTTGGTAATCCCGATAGTAAACATGATAAAGAACGAATAGAGACCGCACTTCTCAACGATTACGCCATGCTCTGCCAAATATTTGGTGACTATCGCCGCAGGGATACCAAACTCATCGGAAAAATCGCCATCCAGGTCCAACCCAGGAGTGATAATGGTCGCCTTGATCGGATCAAGCATGTTAAAGCCTGGCGATAGGTTACTAAAACCGTGCCAGCGCTCACCTGGATTGAGCATCCAAGCTTCACGCTCCTCAATGCCTTCTTCGGAAAGATCATCAGGTCCCCAGACCGTAAACCACCATTTGTCGCCCCACTCTTCATGCACCTTGCGCATGGCACGGCGGAACTCCAGCGCCTCGGCGATCGACTCCTCCACCAATGCGGTCCCCCCTGGGGCCTCCATCATCGCTGCAGCCACATCGCAGGATGCGATAATGGCATACTGCGGCGAGGTAGAGGTGTGCATCAGATAGGCTTCATTAAACAGGTCCCGATCCAGGGCATTATTTTCAGCATCCTGCACCAGAATATGCGAGGCTTGGGAGATTCCCGCCAGAAGCTTATGGGTAGACTGGGTGGCAAACACCATCGATTCTTTACACCGAGGACGGTCCGCACCAATCGCATGGTAGTCTCCATAAAAATCATGGAAGGCGGCGTGTGGCAACCAGGCCTCGTCAAAATGCAGGGTATCGATCTTACCGTCCAGAAACTCCTTAATCTCCTCGACGTTATAAAGCACTCCATCGTAAGTCGACTGGGTAATCGTCAATACCCGTGGCTTGCCCTTAGCTTTACTGGCAAAAGGATGGCTGGCAATTTTCTTCTGGATGTTTTCCCATAAAAACTCATCCCTAGGAATCGGTCCGATGATGCCAAAATTGTTACGCTGAGGCATCAGGAATACAGGGATAGCACCGGTCATCATAATCGAATGCAGAATCGATTTATGGCAGTTACGGTCGACAATCACGATATCGCCCGACGCCACCGTCGAATTCCAAACAATTTTGTTCGAGGTGGAGGTGCCGTTGGTCACAAAATAGAGGTGATCGGCGTTAAAAATACGCGCCGCATTATGCTCAGATGCCGCGACCGGTCCGGTGTGATCCAGCAATTGGCCTAGCTCTTCAACAGCATTACAGACATCCGCACGAAGCATGTTTTCACCAAAAAACTGATGAAACATCTGCCCTACAGGTGACTTCAAAAAAGCAACCCCTCCCGAATGACCCGGGCAGTGCCAGGAGTAGGAGCCATCGGCGGCATAGTTGGTCAGGGCTCGGAAAAAAGGCGGTGGTAGCGCATCCAGGTAGTCTTTGGCTTCACGCAACACCGAGCGGGCAATAAATTCAGGCGTATCTTCGTACATGTGAATAAACCCATGCAGCTCGCGCAGAATATCATTCGGCAGGTGACGCGAGGTACGCGTCTCGCCGTATAGAAAGATCGGAATCTCAGAATTTTTATGCCTGATCTCGGTAACGAACTCTCGCAGATCGGCAATCGTCTCCTCTTCCTTGTTCGCCAACTCCTCATCATCGATAGACAGGATAAAAGTAGATGCCCTCGACTGCTGCTGCGCAAACGAGGATAGGTCTCTAAAGCTGGTCACCCCGACCACCTCAAAGCCCTCCTTCTCTATCGCCCCGGCCAGCGCCCGGATACCAAAACCCGAAGCATTTTCCGAACGGAAATCCTCGTCGATGATAAAAACTGGGAAGTTAAAACGCATTAATAACTCTCCGCCGAACGCTTAGGCCCGGTTTAAAAAATCGCATAGTAAAATGATAGAGCATCTAGGGGTGCGCATTGTGCCTATTACGGCTTACTCTGCAATAGATCTTTAAGATTGGCAAAAGGTTGACTGGTTGCGGCTTTACGCGCGTCACCACCGGCGACCGTTATACTGTGCTCGGCAGTATCAACATAGCGGCTATGTTCATTATCGTGACAATAAAGGCAGAGAAGCTCCCAGTTACTGCCATCGGAGGGATTATTGTCGTGATTATGGTCCCGGTGATGGACCGTTAGCTCGGTCAAATTCCCACGATTGAACTCACGTGCACAGCGACCGCAGACCCAGGGATACATCTTCAATGATTTTTCACGGTAGCCAGCTTCGCGCTGGCTTTGACTTTGATGAGATTGGCTGATCAGTTGCTTTAACGCTGCTCGGGCCAGAGCTGCGGTCGGACATACGGGGCTCCCTATCTTGAATCGCCAGAGGCCATTAGCTTGCAGCGATCCAGTTTGAATATCAATAAGCGCACGTTGCCCGAATCTTCAGCCCATGTACAGTACCGGAGCCTAATTGGGACGGCTGGCGCTATGCTATTCACTCACCAACCCGAATAAGTCTGAACCGCAGAACCTAACCCGTTTGTTAAACCGGCATCTGTTGCAGCCAAAATGTCGACTTGGCAGCATCCACGACTAACCCCAGCTCGCCTTGGGCATAAGCCTCTGCGAGTCGGGTAATGGCTAAAACATGACCCTGCTCTGCTGCTCGTTGGTAGTGTATTTGGGATTTATCAAACTGGATTTTGAAATAGCCCTCAAATCCGGTTTCGTAAATACGGCCCATTTGATATTGAGCCTTCATCTCTCCTCGGTCGGCTGCACGCTCAAGGTAGATAGCACCCTGAATTTTACTCTTGGTGGTATCACCGCGCAGAAACAACAGGTGACCGTAGACCGACAGCGCCTGGCGATGGTCCGCGTCTGCCGCCAAGCGAAAACTACTCATCACCCAGCGATGCTTACGCCCCGAGTGTTTAAATCGAGCCGACCGAAACACTCGGTAAGCGGCCCCAAAAATCAGCGGGGCAATTAACCGCAACAAACTGCGCATCAACATCTGGCATTCTCAGAGTACGGTTGATTGAAACCTCGCCAGATCTCGGCAAGGCCGGTTTGGGCAAAGGAGCTACACATAGAGACGTCCTGATAGCAAATACCGCGGACTATCAAGTGTCGATGGCGGGTGAGATCCCGCCCCTCGACGCTGCCCGATAATCATCCCTATGTAGAGGTTCACCGCTCCACAAATGCCCTTTCGATCACGTAATGCCCCAGATCACCGTGACGGGACTCGACAAATCCACGTTGATCGAGGATGGCGCAGGTATCCTTAAGCATCGAGGGACTGCCGCAGATCATAAACCTATCGTGCTCCAAACTCAGCTCGGGCAGTTCCAGATCGCGACACAGCTGTCCGCTTTCAATCAGAGCGGTTAACCGCCCCTGATTACGGAAGGGCTCACGGGTCACCGTGGGATAATAGAGCAGTTTTTCTTTTACCTGATCGCCAAAATATTCATTCTCTGGCAGCTCATTGCTAATCATATCGCTATAGGCAAGTTCGGAAACGTGGCGCACCCCGTGGGTCAGGATCACCTTATCAAAGCGTTCATAGATTTCCGGATCCTTAATGATACTGATAAAGGGTGCTAGCCCTGTACCTGTGCTGATCAGGTATAGATTACGTCCCGGCAGTAGATGATCCAGTATCAGTGTGCCGGTAGGCTTGCGGCTGATTAAAATTTGATCGCCGACTTTTACCTTCTGCAACTTAGAGGTGAGCGGGCCGTCAGCCACCTTGATACTAAAGAACTCCAATTCATCTTCATGATTAGCACTGGCGATGCTGTAGGCGCGCATCAGCGGTCGCCCTTCGTGCTCCAATCCAATCATGGTGAAATGACCGTTTTTAAATCTAAAACTCTGTGAACGGCTGGTCTTAAAGCTGAACAGAGTATCGTTCCAATGATGCACACTGAGTACCTGTTCTTGCAAAATGGCGGTCATGGTTAGCCTCTACGCATATAACAAAATAGAATTAAAAACATATCCATCTAAAACTTGCTGTTAGCATAAATCAGAACTAACCTATCGTCTAAATGAATAATTCACATTAATATAATCGGTTTTATAGATAATGCGTTACAGCCTGCGACAACTTGAAGTATTTCTGGAAACCGCGCATCGGCAGAACATCACCCGTGCTGCAGAATCCTTATCGATGTCGCAAAGCGCAGCCAGCAGCGCGCTCAAAGAGCTAGAACAGCAGTTTGATATCCAATTGTTCGATCGCGTCGGTAAGCGGTTGCAGCTCAATGAACTCGGCCGCTTATTTCAACCTCGCGCCGAAGCTTTGCTGGAGCAGGCGAGAGAGCTGGAGAATGACTTCAATCGTCATATGGATGCTGGACAACTCAAGGTAGGGGCCACCCTGACGATCGGAAATTATCTAATGGTGCCGTTGATGGCCCAATATATGTTAGCTCAGGATGCCAAAGTCAGCCTACAGGTGGGCAACACGCGCGAAATTGTCGAGCGGGTGGCCAACTTCGATCTTGATATTGGCTTGATAGAAGGTGAAGTCCAGCATTCTGAACTTAAGGTTACCCCCTGGCGTGACGATGAGCTTGTGGTTTTCTGCGCACCAGACCATCCGCTGGCAAGCTGCAAACGGCTCAGCGACAGGGAGCTGCAAACAGCCCAGTGGATTCTACGCGAACAGGGTTCAGGAACCCGTCAGGTATTCGAGAGAGCGCTGCATGGATTGCTGCCGCAGCTGCAAATAATGCTGGAACTTCAGCATACAGAGGCAATTAAACGCGCGGTGGAATCAGGTTTGGGGATCGGTTGCCTGTCCAGAATAGCCCTTGAGGAGGCGTTTAAGCACCGCACTCTGGTACGCCTATCAGTGCCTCAACGTGATTTCCGCCGTCGTTTTTATATTATCCTTCATAGACACAAATACCTCAGCGCCGGTATTCAACGCTGGTTATCACTCTGCGCAGAAGCCACGAGAGAGGTCGGCTAAACAGGGCTATTCAGGTATTATCGACTTCGTTTATCTGCCCCCATCCCCTCTCACTTTCTCAAGAAGTTAACCCATGAATATCAATGACCCTTTCGGACGCATGCAAGGTAAAGAGCAGCGTGACTATGAGTCTCTGCGTGCATCCTTGCAGCGTTCAGGCGTAACAGACCCTGCTGGCGCCCATCTATTGCTAGAAAAACTCGGTAATAGGATGAAATATGGTTTGGCATTTATCCTTCCAACCACCCTAATCCTGGCTCTATTACTGCCCGAGATGCGGATAATCACCCTAGCGATTGGTGGACTCTTGGCGGTATGGATCGTCAATGCCTCGCGCCGAGGAAAGCAATACCTCGAGCGTTATATCGACGAAGAGTTAACCGACTCTAGCGATGACCAGCCAGCACCTTAGTCACTTATTCACCGATCTGAGCGGAGCTGAGTAGTTGTATTAACTTATCCGCAACGGTTGCGGTGATCAGGTCGCGCAGCCGCTGTTCTACCATGCCGCTATCTTGGGCCGAGACCTTCACTGGCCAGCGCTGCTGTGCAATCACTTCGCCGTTGCTGTTACTTAATCCAAGCTGCATCGAGCCACGTAACCAGTACCAACCCTGCTGCCAGACGACAGGCTCCCGATCCATCTGCGCGTTGAGATACAGCGATCCTTCAGCAGACACCCGAGCACCGATCTGACCGATAGCCTGTTCCAGGGCCGGTTGAAGATCAGGGACCGCAGAAAGATTGAAGCGCAACCCGGCCAACCGGTCACGTATCCGTTGTTTTAAGATGGCGATAGAGATAGACGGGGTTAGCTGACTGCCGCTAACGACCGACAGATTACGATTCAGCGGCGCGCGCTGACGCTGTAACTGATAAGCCTGCTGCAATGCGCTGATCTGAACCACCGCATTGAGTTGGGCATTATCAGCGTAGCGCGAGAGCGCTTCTGTTTGCTGATCCAACAGTTCGATTTTTTGCCGAAGGCGCTGATCCGCTCCGCTGCGTTCCAGCGCAACCAAAACCAAATGCTGCTGCTTTTTACGCCAGTACTCAACCGGAACAGCGCCTTCAATCACCTGCGCGGTGCCGGTAATCAGCTGCCTCGTATTAACCTGTCTATTGATAGAGTCGGACACTTGATCCGTTGCCTGCCGAAACAGCGAGTAATCCGTGCTCTGTTCCTGCACCTCAACTTCAAACACCCGCGCCAGCGCAGCAAAAGCGCGCTGCTCCGCTTGCTCTCGGCTGCTGGCTTCTCCAACAGCAGTCAGATAGCGGCTGCTCGGATAGCTTTCCGCAACGCCGGTACTCCACGAAGGAGGTATGGATCCGCGGGTGGTACAGCCCGTAATAACAGCTACGAAACAGAAACAAAAAAACGTGTTGCGAATCATAAAGATATCCTTGCGCTATTGCTCCATACTGAACTGCGTACTGAATCCAGCACAGGCTCGAGGAAGAGATCTAGTGCAGAACCAAAGTCCCCAGAGGGCGATAACTGTTAGCAATTAGTAACTGTGTCGCCCCGGCTTTAACTTCAAGTCGCCGTGATCTGGGAGGACTGCCTGATGCCTTCTTGTTTAAATCGACGCTGTTTAAATCGACGGGGGTTACATCGGCGCCCTTCACAGCGACTGCCTTAGCATCGAGATCGCCTAAATCGATATATGAGCCTGCAGGAAGCTGAATAACGCCTATCTGGATAACCGCAGGCAACAGATTCCAACTGCGAATATCCGCTGTTTCAGTCAGGATAGCCGTTAGGTCGCTCAGCAGACCTAATATTGGATCTTTTTTACGACTATTTTTTACCAGCTGATGTTTTGCGGTGACCCGAGCAAGGCTTAAAGCAATTCGTTTCGCCTGGCCAGCTTGGAGTGCTTCTCTGGCTAACTCATCGACATCTTCCAAAAGCTGCAACTTCACCTGCTCGGTACCTAATGGCTGCGAAGTTACAAGGGGGTACCCCGTTTTAGGGGGGTAATAGGGTTGAGCAATAGTGACATGATGCGCCAATGAGGGTACATAGAGACTGATCATCTGTTGTTGTTTGGAGGGAACCTTGCCTTTGAGATAGAGCAGCATGACCTCACCGTAGTTCTCAGGAAGTGTCATTAACGCTCGAGGAAACCTTGTTCGGTATTGCTGATACTCGCTTTCCTGCCCTAATTGCTGACTAATCTGTAGCAGTCGCTGCTGCAAGAGATCGGGAATCGGCAGTTTTCGCCGGGTAAGAATCTGCTCTGCCTTGCGGTAACTGATCATGGCATCTGACCACTCAGTGTTCAGTTCAAAGATGATCCCTGAAATAAATCGAGCACTGGCAAGATCTGCATTTTCATCCGCTAATTCCCGAATTCTCAAGTCCGATTGAAGCGCTTCCACCCGGGCACTGGAGAGATCCTGTAGCGCCAGATAATTCAGCGCCATCAGCGTATGCAGCAGCACCCGCTCACTAGGGGTAGCACTATAAACAGTAAAGGTTTCATTGATCGTACTGGAGGTTAGCCCCTCCGTTAGGCTCAGCGCCTGGACCTTTTCCAGGGCGATTTTAGCAGCCTCCAGATCTTGATTGCTGCGCTGGTAGTTTCCCAGTAAATGATGCACTAAGCCCCTATTCAGCAGGTGCATCGGCAGATCCCGATCATTGGGTGACTGCGATTCCAGCTTCGCCAACGTTTCCGTCAATGAGTGGCTGTCGAGATAGCGGCCAACGCCGGTACTCTGCCACTGCTGTAGCGCACAGCCCTGAAACAGCAATGACAAAAGCACTAACAAACCAGCCCTTGCTCTATGCCCTCTAGCTGCGCCTATACTCCAGCGGGACCCTTGCATTGATCTAGGTAGCAGAGCACGCATAGACCAACGCATCGGTGCATCTGTTAATGCAACGTTTGAAGCCTGGATTAACAGCCACATGCGTAAATGCTGCATGCTGATCTGACTTAGCACGCCTGATTTAATAGCGCAGTTTACTGTTCTCAACCAACTTCTTGATTTTCTTCTGCCCCAGCCACACCTTACGATTATCCTTCATGCTGATGAGAGTCAGATCGACTTGGTAATAGCGGACCTGATCTTTGGACGCCACATCGATAATAGTATTGATCTGCCCCTTCAGCATGAAATCAGCCCCTGTTTCGTTACCCGCAGCATTACGGGTCTTTGCAGTTGCATTCAGGTCCTGATCAACCCGTTCTTTACGTATTTCTGAACGCTCCTGGCTCGAGGCTACGAAATCGACCCTTCCAGAGTTAATCAAAGCACGCTCCATATCGCTGACAAAGGTGTTGATATTGATATGCTCATGGCTGAGGTTTTGAACCGTCCCAACGATAACTGTTGGCTGTCGCCCCTGCCCTGTCTCATGCTGTGATATCCATGGGTGGGACAGCGCATCCTGAATCATCTCCTGCGCCACCATCCGCGAGTCCGTATCGTTCCAACTGCCGCTCAGATCGACCGCCTGATTCGGATCAAGCCGAGTCACCTGAGTGCTGCAGCCTACAGCTAAAAAAAGAGCTATGAGTAATGTAGACCAGCGCATCATTTTTGAGTTTCCTTCATCAACTGTTTGAATTTACTATCTGAATGCTCAGCAATATATTTCTGCAGCTCCGCTGAGAGCGCGGTAGAAGCAGAGAGTAACTTGTCTAGCTGCTCCATATCCAGTTCGGCAAAGGCATAGAGGCTGCCTGTGTCTGGGTCAACCCAGCGGGCGATAATACGGGCACCAGAGAGCACCGTTCGGGTTGAGCTATGCAGGGCTTGCTCAACCGCCTCACTGTTCTGGGTACCCGAATACTGACTAAAATCCTTAAGGGTACTGTCTATATAGGTGGAAAGAATGCGTGCGATCTCCGCCCTCGCCCGATTATCTGCCGTGTTACGCTGCAGCGAAACATCATTCATGGCCGACGCCATGCCAACGCCTTGAAGCAATCGCCCCGATTCATTATCAACGGCTTGGGTTCCCACATTGACCCAATCAGGCGCATCAGAGAGCCCCAGATCACTCTCAAGAATCCGCTCTGAGGAGCAGCCAGAAAACAGGAACAATCCCAACAATAGAGCCATCCCTGCAGGTAATTTTTTCAATAGTCTCATGTTGCTTCCTCTCTCATTCTATATCGCCTATGTCCTTCTGGCTTATCGTCCCATCTCCTCGACGCACAAGAGATCGATCCTTAGAAAGCCACTTTAAGCTTAGCCACTTTGTCGTGTTTAAGCTCAATAGTCACTCAAATTATGCACGCGTACCCAATCTAAAAATTGGGGCGCCGTTAGGGGAGCTGAATAATAGTAACCTTGCAACAGATCACAGCCCAGTGCCTGTAAAAAAGTAACTTGATCACTCGCCTCAACCCCCTCTGCAACCAGTTGCAGATCCAGACTTTTAGCCATAGCGACAATCGCCTTAACCAGCTTTGCGCTGCCTCTATTAGCAGGAATGTCGACAATAAAACTGCGATCGATTTTGAGGGTATCAAATGGATAGTGCTGCAGGTAACTTAAGGAGGAGTACCCGGTACCGAAATCATCGATCGATAACTTGATCCCCAGTCGGCTAAGCTGGTCCAGCCGACTGGCGGCTTGTTCTCTATTTTCCACCAACACCCCTTCGGTCACCTCCAGTTCGAGGCAAGCAGCGGGCAGTTGATGTTTTGCCAATACGGACGCTACGGTCTCGACAAAGCTGGCGTGACATAGCTGGCGTGGGGATACATTGACGGCAACAAAACGCGGTGTGTAGCTCAGATCCATCCAGGCTCTGGCTTGCTCGCAGGCCTGATCAAGACACCAACTACCAATCCGATCGATCATACCAATCGCTTCAGCCAAGGGGACAAACTGCTCGGGGGGGATAGCGCCAAGACGGGGGCTATCCCAGCGCATCACCGCTTCTGCGCCAAGAACCTTGCCATCCAACCCCACCAAAGGCTGGTAGTGCACTGAAAGCTCACCCCGGTCGAGGGCAAAGCGAAACTCGGATTCAAGCTGCTGGCGCCTTAAGGCTTGTTGTTCAAGTTCTGGAACATACAGCGAGATCCTATCCCGCCCCCGTTTTTTAGCCCGATAGAGTGCCGTATCCGCATGACGAAATAGCCGCACCGGATCTCGCCCATCATCAGGAAATACCGAGACACCGAAACTCAAACCGACAAAGAGGGTATTTCCGGCAACGCTAAAGGGCACAGAAAAGTCATCCCGGATAGCATTGGCAACCTGCTTTACAGCTTCTTTGCTGGCTTGATTGGCGGCAAGTAGCACGAACTGATCACCACCCAAACGGCATAATCGATCGGTCGGTCCAAGTCGCAACTTAAGTCGTTCAGAAACAGCCAGTAGCAGTTGATCGGCAGCGCTGTGGCCAAGACTCTCATTGAATTGTTTAAACCGGTAGATATCAATACTGAGCAAACCGATACAGGGGGTTGGCTCAGCGGCCTGCGCAATCTGTTGGCAGAGTATATCGTAGACCTGAAACCGTGTTGGCAAGCCGGTTAGCGCATCGATACCCGTATGCTGAAACAACCAGTGTTCATACTCCAAGCGTTCGACCAGATCCTCCATCAGCATTAACGAGTGCGGGGTCTGGTTTGGCCCGTTGAACAGCGAAACATGCACCCGCTGCCAACTCGGTTTTCCGTTGTGGCGTCGATTACAGAGTTCGCCACTCCAATGACCTTCCCTGCTCAATGCATGATCGAGTGACTGGTAGACCGGCTCGGGGGTCAACTCCGATCGCAACAATCGATAATGTTGTCCCAGCAATCCTGAGGCCGAATACCCCGAACTCAGACAACAGGCAACATTGACGTAACAGATAATGCCGGCACTGTCGGTCACCAGCACCGCAAGCGGCGAACGATCGAATAACGTATGCAACTGGTCAATACCCAGGCTGCGCCCGGTTAACAATTCTGTTTGATTAGCAGTGGTGAGGCTCAGCATGATAGCCCTCAATTATAAAACACTGACAACCGCAACGGAGCGGCTCTAAATTCTAGATCAGTCCAGTAAATAGTAGATTCTGTTCGATCTAATTCTGCTCGGTTTAATAAAGAATAGTCGGACACCGGCGAGTAGGTCTATCTATGATGAATTCAACCAGGGCGTTCTAGGTACCCTTACAACAGTTCAGCAGCTGGATCAAATAATTATGGTTGCGTTGGACCTCTTCCCTCTTCTACAGTGTCCGAGTATTCAATACGTGAGAGAGCTACCCGTATGTCAAATTACCCCACATTAACAGAGATGGGCGTACTAGCCTTCAAGGATATCGTCAAATACAGCCTCCGGCAGGAGGATGAAGGCGACGTACTGAAAATATATTTCCGCCGCGAAAAAGGGTCGTTACTGCCCAAGAGCAAAAAATTCAAATTTGGCCGTTCGCACAAAACCGTACGCGTCGATAGCAGCCAGGATAAATATCACGAGATCACAGAGATGTCGTCATTTCTGATGAAGGCTGTCGATGAACTGCACGAATTGGTTAAGCATGAGCATGAAGTGATCGATATTAAGGCGAAGCTTCACGACGATATCAATCACTTAGAAAAAGTGGTGATGAGCAAACTGAATGAAATCCGCCGTGATATCGAAAAAATAAAGTAATCTAAAACACCTAACTTTGGTTGCACTGCCTCATCTGTTCAATCTCAACTAAAGGCGTCTAATCTGGCTTCGGAGCAGGGCTAATTGTTGTGATTGCCCTGCACCTTCTGGTCCATAGAGCAGGGGGACAAGGGACTGCTCGATCGACAGTAGCTGTGCAGCCTGATCGGGCCGAAGCTGCCGCAACCGCTGAAAATAACCCCGAGGCGTTTCAGACCGGTTGACGCCCAACCCACGCCGCGCCATTTTCTGACACAAGGATTGATAGGTTCGCACGTAGGGATCGCTGTGTCGGGTTCGACGGCTGCGGCCAAACAACCAAAATGACAGCGCCGCCATCACTAGGCCCACGGCCGTTAGCAGCATCAACCCTAGCAAGCGAAAATCGACTCGGTCAAAAAACCGACCTAATAGTTGCTGTTGGGCACCCGCATCGTAGCTCACCACCAATCGATGCCAAGCATAATTAACATAGTCCCAGCTCAGCCGTAACTGGCTCACCCAGGCAAGGTGGCGATACCGTAAAGGCGAGAAAGGGCTGCCCTCAAGAAAACTAGCCTCAGCTGCCAGCGCCTGTTCAACCCCTTGTTCTACCCGCTCGGGAGCCACATACGCGGTGGGATCGGCTCTAACCCAGCCGCGATTCGGCAGCCACACCTCAGCCCAGGCATGGGCATCAAATTGATGTACCAGCAGATGTCCGCCTAGTGGATTAACCTCACCGCCCTGGTAGCCTGCAACCATACGCGCAGGTAAACCCGCCGCTCGCATTAAAAATACGAAAGCACCGGCATAGTGGCTACAGAAGCCACTACGACTCTCAAACAGAAATTGATCGATACGATCATCGCTGAGCAGAGGTGGCCGCAGGGTATAACGGAACGGCTGCTCCCGAAACAGGCTAAGCACGCGTTCCATATAGATCTCTGATGAGGGAGACTCGGCGAGCAACTGCAGCGCTAGCTCACGACTACGGGGGTCCCCTGTCTCAGGGAGTTGCAGGTTGAGCTGCCGCAGCCATTGTGGCAGTTTCTGGGCATCCAGCCCAACCGCCAAGCTCGACTCAACCTGATAGCTAAACGGCTGAGCAACGGGGTTTTGGCTGAGCAGTCGATGATCTCTACTACTACCGACACCAGGGGTTTCGCTGCGCGCCCATGCTAGCGCAAATAGCCAGCGCTGATCCGTTGGCTCCATCATCACCCTATAGCTATAATCAGGTTTTGCAGCCGTTAGCTTCGGCTGCCAGGGTGCCGGCCCTGCCCCCCAATGCGTCAAGGATTTAGCGTCCATATCGACGCCACCACGACTCCAGGTTTTGCCATCGTAGTGATTCAGGACCAGAGCCCGCCAATAGCGCTGCGCGGGAGGTGGCATTACCCTCTCTTTATCAAACTCAACCCTGAATGCCAAAGCGTCAGAACGGCTTAGCTGGGCAATGTCGCCTGGGGTGACCTGCTCACTTAATCCTGTTTTAGCGCCTGTACCTCCCAAGTCCAGCGCCCATATAGGGCCTATTCTTGGTACCAGCACAAACAGAATCAGCATCACCGGCAGGCTATGCCCTAACAAGCGTAAACTTGCAATCAGAGTGCGCCGCGGCCGGGTATCCAGCAGCGATTGATTCAGTCCCAGTAACGCCGCCGTAATCAGGATACACACCAACGCCATATAAGCGCTAGTGAGCATCGACTGGTCAAAAAAGAACGCTACAGCGACAACAAAATAGCCCAAAATAACGACAATAAAGGCATCTCTAAGATGATGGGTCTCCATTAATTTAAAACAAAAACCCAGTATCAGTAATGCCGATCCTGCTTCAGGTCCTGCCAGGGTACCGTAGTGAGCATAGACAGCAGCACCCCCTGAAAACACCAATAATGCCCGCACCAAACCACCAGGCAGTGACCAACGGCCTCGATACACCATCACCCGCCAGCCACCACAGAGCAAACAGATTAACGTCACCCAGATCGGTAGCCGGCTTACATGGGGAACAATCGCCCCAAACATAGCTACCAACAGCCAGACCAGACCGTTTCTAGGAATTTGAAACGAAGCTGTGGCGGTCATGGCGACAGCGTCTCAGAATGGCTGCGTTCTGGCTGCGCGGGGTTGAGATGCCAATCCAGATTCAGACCGTATAGCGCCAGTGCTTTTAAACAGCGCTGGCGATGGCTACCACCGCTATCGGGTGATAACTCTATGCCTGGCAGACGCAGGCCAAAGCGTAACTGTAGCAGGTCAAACTGCAGCACCCAATAACAGAGCCGGCTCAAACGCGCTTCCTGGGCCATACTGGGGTAAGCATCCCACTCTAACCAATGCTCTTGGGCGCTGTAGCCAGCAAAGCTTTTAGTATATAACCGCCCTTCGCGGGCATAGCTTTTCCAAGCGATGCGACGCGGGTTATCGCCAGCCTGATAGCGGCGTAAGCCATCAAAATCGTCACTTCCCTCCAGCACTAAACGCGCACCCTCCCCCCCGCCTTGGGCGTTACGCAGTGGGTACGGATCCTCGATGGCCTGGGGATAGACGAGGCACTGGCTATCGAGCTCCACCCAGCTCCAAGCGCGCAGTAACCCCAGGGGGTAACAGCTTTCTACCCGGATCCTAGGTGCCCGACAGAGCCCGCGCCGAGATACCGGCAGTAACAGAGTGACTTCACAACTGGAGCTATCCAGGAGATCCTGATACTGCGGTGGTAAACCGGACCAGCTAAGTTGAATCGATTCATGGGCACGACCCGAACTTCGCAAACGAACACCAAAAGCGGCCTCCTGTCCTACGAAAGCAGACTGTGCGCGACCCGATTCCAGGGTTAATCCAGATAAATTCGCATAGGTATGAAGAATGGAGACTAAAAACAGGCTGACCAACATCAGCGCAACCATCAAAATAAGGCTATTACCGTAGTTGATCCCGCCAAAAAACAGCACCAGCGTCATCAGCAGAAAATACAACCCGTTACGACTAGGTAGAATAAAAATACGGCGCTGATTCAGTGTTGCAGAATGGGTACGGGGGAGGCGCTTACTCAGCCAAGCCTCGGACCACTGCCGCAGCCTCAGTTTGGTGATAGCGAGCAAGTCCGAAAAAAAACCACTTCGGCTGCCTGGAAACATGATTACTCGACAACCTCGACAGCATCAAGCAGAAGCCGTGTCAGGCTGGTACCTCGGTGACCGGTAGTATCCCTGTCCCCGCGTAGCCGGTGCTCGGCTACCGGAGGTAAGACCTGCTGCACATCCTCGGGGGTGACATAATCACGCCCCTCAAGTAAAGCCCAGGCCCTGGCGCAACGAACCAGCGCCAGCGCACCGCGTGGCGACAAACCCACCTCGCACTCATTACTCTGGCGACTAAAATGCACCAACCGCTGCACATAATCCAACAACGGCTCTGACAGATGAATCTGTTCAACTCTAAGCTGTAGCCGTTGTAATTGCTCCAAAGGTAACTGGCACTGAAGCTGTGGCAAACGCTGGCGCGGGTTTTGACCAGAAAGCAGTTTACGTTCTGCGAGCTGATCCGGGTAACCTAAAGCAATCCGCATCAAGAAACGATCGAGCTGTGACTCAGGAAGCGCGAAAGTGCCCATCTGGCTAAGCGGATTCTGGGTTGCTATAACAAAAAATGGCTGAGGTAGCGGCAAGGTTTCACCGTCAACGGAGACCTGGCGCTCTTCCATCGCCTCCAACAATGCGCTCTGAGCTTTAGGGGTGGCGCGATTAATCTCATCAGCCAGAAGCAGTGGGGTAAATACCGGGCCTGGCTGAAATTCAAAGCGCTGAGTTTGGGCATTGAATATTGATGCGCCAATAATATCCGCGGGTAACAGATCGCTGGTAAATTGAACCCGATTGCATTCAATTCCCAGGACGCGGGCCAGCGCCTGGGCCAGGGTTGTTTTACCCATCCCAGGCAGATCTTCGATCAACAGATGACCCTGGGCAATCAGGCAGGTCAGCGCTAATCGAACCTGATCTGTCTTACCCAAAATAACCGTTTCTATCTCTGCGAGCGCACGCTTCACAGCCTGTTGATCATCGCTGACACTGCTGGAGTTGAGACGCTCAAGGCTCATAAAAAGATCCGTATTAAAGAGAGCGCTCTATCGCTTGAATACTTCATCCAGCCCCTCTTGTAACTTTAACGCAGATTTCAGTGCCTGCTGCATCTCTATCGCCTTGAAGCCCTCGTCGTCCTTTAGGATTGCTAGAGATTTACGTACCTGGAGCAGCTGCCAGTGCAACTCTTTGAGCATCACTTTAACCTCCTCTACAGCAGCATAATCCTCCTGTTCGGTGTTAACCAGACACTGTTCAAGCCATTGCAACACACTGTCGGCCAGCAAACCCGAAGAAGCCACCGCAAACCAGCAGCTATGGATCTGGTCAATAGCACTACGAACCCGCCGTAAATCACTGCTTTCGGGTAATAACTGAATGACTTTATCGAGCGGCAAAAAACAACGATTAAGCTGTCGGTGGGCTAGGATCAGAATACGGATCTCTGCTCCCAAATGTGTATCGGCAAGAATTCGTCCCGGCTCTAACCCTGATGTCCGGATCAGACTAAACAAAGCCTTGTAAGATCCAGGGTCGTAGCTACGTTCGTTAAATTGAATGATCGGCAACAGGTTTGCAAGATTACCCTCGGTACCGGACAACCGAAGCATTCTGATAGCACAAATACTGTCTGCTATTGCTACTATCTGCCCTTCAGTGCAGAGATTCTCGGAGAACTTACCTGCAGGATAGCCGGCACCATCTCGACGCTCGTGATGCTCCAACGTCGCTCTCGCAACAATCGGAGATAAACCCGGGATCTGTTTTAAAAATAGATCACCAATCAACGGATGGCTCTGAATAGTGCGCCATTCAGTCGGGGTCAAGGCTTCCCTTTTATCAAGGATTTCACTGGAGATGTGCAACATCCCAGTATCGTGAATAAGCCCAGCCATGAAAGCATCACTGATCTGCTGCATCGATAAATCCATCTTGCGTGCTAAGGCCATTGAAAACCAGGCGCAGAAGAGTCCCTTTTCAAACTCATGTGGCCGCTGCATAGACAACACCGTCATCTTCTGCTGCAACAAAGAAAACCGTCCATATTCGCCACACAGATCACGCAGCAGCATCTCCAAGGTCATATTTTGATGCACAGCCTCGCAATCCGGATAGCGTGTAAACAGAAAACTGAACGCCTTAAACAGCCGTCCTGCATCGATTATTTTCTCAATGTTTACCGAGTGTTCGATAGGACGAAGTAGCTTGTGCTTAATAACCTGATCTGCCAATTGCTCACTAATAGGCATCCCTTTTTTAACTAATAAAACGCCCTGTTCATTGAAGATATCCTCAGTCGCCCTGACTTGGTTTTTCTTATTTACCTGAGACAGATGATGCGCGTACGCATCTTCCGGTTGGCTATCTAACAAAGCCATTTTTTCTTCCTGGTATCAAACGGTTAAGGCTTTAGCAGCACCTAAAAGGGTTTTGAGCCACCACCTGCATTGATTGAGTACACCGCGAATCGTGATTTAAGGTCTCATCCTGTTCCGACAATGATACGCCAGAAAGGTCGGCGATTTCTTGGGACAAGATCAAAGAAACTGCATAATTCTTAGTAGCAGCCTCAAGCCACGCTGCCGTATTGATAGTATCCCCGATCGCTGAGAGTATCGGTGCTTCCGGGAGGGTCCACCATCCCAACAACGGTTCACCGCTATGAATACCGATGCCAACTCTGTAATAAATAATTGCAGAGCTAATCACTAACCTGAAGATAACGGTATAAACGATGTAAGGGCTATATCTGAATGACAGTCGCGTTGATTAGGCTACAATGACCAACCTCGCAGGCTGTAAATCAAATGATAGCCATAATTAATATGGTCTTATCCGATCAGGAAACGCTATGTCTGAAGAACTTGACCGCTATCTGGAAATTTTGGTTGATCGTGACGGTGCAGATCTATTTCTGTCGACTAATGCAAAGCCTAGCGCAAAAATTCACGGCAAGATGATAGCTATCGCCGACAAAGTGATGGAACGCGGCCAAATCAAAGAGATCGCTTACGCCATCATGGATGAAGAGCAGATTCGAAATTTTGAAAAGCGGCCTGAAATGAATTTAGCATTATCAAAACCAGGCCTAGGCCGATTTCGAGTGAATATTTTTCGCCAACGGCATGAATATTCGATGGTCATAAGATCTATCTCAACCGATATACCTGACATTAAAAAGCTTGGACTGCCCGACATCCTAGCCAAACTGATTATGGAAAAAAACGGTCTTATCCTTTTCGTCGGCGGTACCGGTTCTGGAAAATCGACCTCGCTGGCATCGCTGATCGACTATCGAAATACAAACAGCGCCGGGCACATCATTACGATAGAGGATCCGGTCGAATTTGTGCATCGACATAAAATGTCGATCATCAATCAGCGTGAAGTTGGGGTCGACACTCTCTGTTATCAAGATGCGCTTGAAAATACCTTACGTCAGGCGCCAGACGTGATTCTGATCGGTGAGATCCGCAGCGCCGAAACTATGGAGCATGCCCTGGCATTCGCCGAAACAGGGCATCTATGCCTGTCGACCCTCCACGCAAATAACGCAAACCAAGCGCTAGGTCGAATCATCAACTTCTTTCCCGAAGAACGGCATAAACAGTTATTGCTAGATATCTCCTTGAATATGAAGGGCATCATCTCCCAACGCTTGATGCCCACCATCGATGGCAAGCGTGCAGCCGCTATCGAAGTATTGCTCGGCTCACCAAGAATCGCTGAGCTAATCAAAAAGGGACATATTGACGATGTTAAAGAAGTCATGGAAAAATCTGCTGCCTCAGGAATGCAAACTTTTGACTTCGCTTTATTTAACCTCTGGAGAGCAGGACGTATAACGGCTGAAGAGGCGCTTAAGAACGCCGATTCGAAAACCAACTTGGCATTGAAAATGCGCCTGATCACCAAAACAAAATCATCCGCGAATCCCGACCCGAAAGCCAACCCTGAGGCCGCTAAAAACAGTAGCGAAGCCGCCGAAACGATGGAACCTAAAATGGAGCAACCGAGCGAGGCCGCGTTCGTATTTGAGCTGGAGTCCAACCAGCAACAAGAGAAGCCGGCCGAAGAGGAGAAACCAGGGACTGAGACTATCTATACTAAAAAATCGACCGTATAAAACTCTCTTCCCGGGCAGCAGTTATTTATTCAGGTAGACTAGAAACCTGTGAATAAGTCCAGCGTGTTCCCTGCGGGCTACAGAACGGCCAGGTGGGTGAAGGATCGTGCAGTGAAATGTCTAGACCTTTTCAAGCGCTCTGACAAAGCAGATGGCCGTTACAGACCCCGCCTTTCGGGGATTTCAGAGGCGTAAGGGACTTGTTCATAGGTTCCCTAACCCGTGACAAAGGGTGCACCACTTCTGCCTAACAGCAGGGCTAAGGCTGAGTGTTGAAGTCGAGAGTAACCTCTACGACTGCCTTGAGTGGAATGAGCTAGACTTAAACGACTTACTTGAGGGGGCGTGAACAAGGTGATGAACGATAGAAACCAATGGCTTTTTGAAATGGACAGCCTTCCCATTTCAATGCAAAAATGGCAACAGAACGTTGATCTGATCGCGAAATTCTTTCACGCCCCATCTGTCTGCATTTTCCAAACCCTGGGCAAAGGCTCGCAAGTTATAGCGACTAATCAAAGTAAAGAATCGCCCTACCCGGCTGGCTGCATCATTCCTCGAGATGCAGAGTTATTCGGACACGTCGTTGCGGAACTGAAACGGGAGCTCTATATACCCGACGCTCGTGAAGATATTCGTTGGGCCAATCATCTAGAACTTATCCAGGCTGGGTTAGTCTCCTACCTGGGAATCCCTATCTATTGGCCCAGTGGATTGATGTTCGGCTCCCTGTGTATTCAAGACCAAATCCCAACCGATTACCGTCCCGAGTTTTTCGGACTGCTATCTACGTTCCGAGCGTTAATCGAGTCTGACCTTAGCCTGATGGTTCAGGATCAACTCCTCAACGAACTAAAATTAACGGATGACCTGACCGGTATCTATAACCGCCAGGGGTTCAAAGCGCTGGCCGAACATAAACTCAGTGTCGCTAAACGATATGGCCACACTTACGCTTTGATCTACTTCGATTTAGACAACCTGTGCAGTATCAACGAGCAGCTAGGCCAAGAGATCGGTGATCAAGCGCTACAAGCAATGGCTAATGCACTTAGCAGCGAACTGAGGGATTCTGACATTGCAGCCAGAATCGGCAGCGATGAATTTGCAGCCTTGGTTTTCGTCCGCCAACAAGAGGATATGGAAAACCTGGCAATACGTATTCAACGCAAGCTCAATGTACTTAAAGAACAACGCGATAGAATGCCGCCGCTAACAATCAGCGTGGGTGCCAAGTGCTATCAGGCAGATACCCACACCTGTGTCGATAAGATGCTCGATGAGGTGGATCGAATGGTATACAACATCAAGCAACAGAAGCGTTTCGCCGGCGGCAGCCCAGGTTACAGCTCTCACCATTAGCACGACAACCCTCGCAAAGAGGCTAAAAACCAACAGACTTTACACAAGGATCGTGTATGAAAAAGCTGATAATAATCTCCAGCCTTGCTCTGCTGGTTCTGCCAATAAGCAGTTACAGTAAAGAATCAGGGTCTCTCAAGCGTTGTCAAAATATTATCGATAAAATCCAGTCCTACAGCGATAAACGTAGGCGAGGTGGCAGTGCCATAGCTATGCAAGGCTGGAGAAAAAAGAGAAACAATTACAACGCTCTATATTTCGAATACAACTGTCAAAAGCATCGTAAAGCGCTGCAGTAGCCACTGCTGCGTCAGAGTTGAATTTGCACCAAGGCGAGAAAGTAGGCAATTACTTTGATTCCAAAGAGAACTAAACTTAAAAACCAAAAAAGCCTGTCTAGACAGGCTTTTCTTTATCCGGAAATTCCCATTGAAAAATAGCGCTCTGTATCACTACAGATTAGCGATTCGATTCAATCCTGCTATTGCGGCTACTTGGTAGGCTTCCGCCATGGTGGGGTAGTTAAAGGTGGTATTAACGAAATACTTAAGATTATTTGCCTCACCCTTCTGCGACATTATTGCCTGGCCGATATGGATAATCTCCGAGGCACGATCGCCGAAACAGTGGATACCCAAAATCTCCAGCGTCTCCCGGTTAAATAAAATCTTCAACATCCCCACAGGTTCGCCATAAATCTGCGCTCTGGCCATATCCTTGAAGAATGCCTGACCGACCTCATAGGGTACCTTCGCAGCGGTCAGTTGCATCTCACTCTTTCCGATCGAACTGATTTCAGGAATAGTATAGATACCGGTAGGTACTTCGGAGATATAGCGAAAATCATCAGAATCAAGCATATCATTACTGGCAGCACGTCCTTGGCCTATTGCGGCAGATGCCAAGCTCGGCCAACCCACCACATCACCCGCCGCATAAACACCGGGGACCAACGTACGGTAATGATCGTCGACTTTTAACTGCCCGCGGCCGTCAGCCTCCAGGCCAATATTAGCCAGCCCTAAATTGTCGGTATTACCGGTACGACCGTTGCACCACATAAAGGCGTCAGCACGAATTTTTTTACCCGATTTTAACGTCAGTACAACACCATGATCATCTCCCTTCACGGACTCATACTCTTCGTTATGGCGGATGGTACAGCCACTATTACGCAGGTGGTACCCCAGCGCATCTGAAATTTCATCATCCAAAAATGACAGCAGTCGATCGCGATTATCGATCAGATCGACCTTCACCCCAAGTCCTGCAAAGATAGATGCATATTCACAACCGATGACGCCGGCGCCGTAGACAAGCAGCGTGCGCGGGGTGTGTTCCAGCTTTAAAATAGTATCGGAGTTGTAGATGCGTGGATGATTAAAATCGACATCATCGGGTTGGTAGGGGCGTGAGCCTGTCGCAATGATGACATTTTTAGCCCTGAGAATATCGTCACCACGCTGAGTGTGAGCAATCTTCACCGTATTGGCATCCTGAAAATGCGCTTGACCAAAATAAACATCCACACGGTTTCGAGCATAGAAACCTGTCCGCATCATTACCTGATTAGAGATTACTTTTTCAGCACTTTTCAATACCTTAGGAAACGAAAACCAACGAGGCTCGCCGATATCGCGAAACATCGGGTTGGTGTTGAATTCCATGATCTGCTTGACTGAGTGTCGCAACGCCTTTGATGGAATCGTGCCTACATGGGTACAGTTTCCACCCACTTGATCACGCACCTCCACCACGGCTACCTTACAACCCTTCTTGGCTGCATTCATGGCAGCGCCTTCACCTGCGGGGCCGGACCCGATAATTACTACATCGTAGTCATAAGTCGCCATCGAATACCTCTATAGAGCACAAATTTATTTTGTAAAAAATCAACTAACAAAATTTTAAGAAAGCCAAACGCTTGGCGCTTTTTCTTGAAAGCTTTTTCTTGAGAGCTACTTCTTTTCAGAAACCTCGTAAGACAGGCTCTCGGCAGCAGCCAGCTTTGCCGCATCAGCCTCCTGTTCCTTTTCGCACAGATTAGGATCATCGCCGCACACTGGGCACAGATAGTCCTTCTCTCCTAATGCCGCACCTACTCCGCCGCAGGAGCCTTTGATCGGTTTACGCCCCATAATCACACCGACCGAGGCGGCAACAATAACCAGTAGGAAAACTGCAAATACGATAAAAAATGTAGTCATGATATCTCTCTCTTAAGGCCTGCGATTATAGCGCCAGGTAGTCAATTCGATCACTGATCCACTAGAGGTTCTAGGGGGTTTTCAGCGATTTGATAAACTGACCGAATCCAACTGTCTGCTTCTCGATAAAACCATTATCACTTTTGACAATAAAAAATGCATGCAGACCCAATTTCTCAGCTAAGACCAACCCCTTCTCATCGCCGAGTACCATCAATGCCGTTGCCATTGCATCAGCTCGCGCACAGGAAGAATCAATCACGGTAACGGATGCCAAGCGGTGGCGGATGGGCCGGCCAGAGGTGGGATCAATGGTATGCGAATAGCGCACACCCTCTTGCTCAAAATAGTTTCGGTAATCACCAGAAGTTGCGATCGCGTTATCACCTACTTCGATCACACGCTGTATTTCACGGGTAGATGCGTCAGGGGTTTCCACCGCGATACGCCAGGGTTCAGCGTTGGGTTTAACCCCCTGAAGCCGAAGCTCACCGCCCACTTCTATCATAAAAGCAGTAAATTCAGGCTCAAGCAGTTCGGCGACCTGATCAACCGCATAGCCTTTAGCTATGGCCGACAGATCCAGATAACGCGGTGCTTGTTTATGCAATGCTGGCGGCGTGCTCTGCACCCTTATCGCCTGATAGCCCACCTGCTCTAGCTGCTTCGCAATACTTGCCGGATCGGGTGCCTGAAAAATACTCTTGTCAGGGCCAAAGCCCCATAAATTCACAAGCGGACCCACGGTCATATCAAAGGCGCCATCAGTCTGCTGACTAACTTCTAATCCCAGCGCGACTACCATCGCAGTCTCTGCTGAAACCGCAAAGACACTGCCAACCTCAGCCTGATTAAATTGACTCAATTCAGAGTCGGAACGGTAAGTCGACATCCGCGATTCGATGCGATCCAGCACCGACTTAACACGCGCATTCAAAGCAGCTGCATCCAGCGACTCTGGAGCCACTACCTTGATGTGGTAGCTAGTCCCCATGGTACTGCCAGATAAAGCATGAACGGCGACCCTAGGGTCGCCGTTGCTGCATCCAATAAGCAGCACCAAGGACAAAGCCAGTGGTGCTACAAACCAGAATTTGATCTGATTGATCAACATCTGAGGTGTAAATTAACCCCCGAAGTCATCAAGCAGGATGTTCTCACGCTCGACACCCAAGTCTTCCAGCATCTTGATTACCGCTGAGGTCATCATGGGTGGTCCACACATGTAAAATTCGCAATCTTCGGGCGCTTCGTGCTCCTTCAGATAATTTTCAAACAGTACATTATGGATAAAGCCTGTATAGCCGTCCCAGTTGTCCTCGGGAAGAGGATCGGACAGCGCAAGATGCCATTTGAAGTTTTCATTATCAGCAGCAAGCTGATCGAACTCTTCACCGTAGAAGGCTTCACGCATCGAGCGAGCACCATACCAGTACGAGATCTTACGGGTAGAGTTCAGACGCTTAAGCTGGTCGAAGATGTGCGAACGCATCGGTGCCATACCGGCTCCGCCACCGACAAAGACCATCTCAGCATCGGTTTCTTTGGCAAAGAACTCACCAAAGGGTCCGTACACGGTCACTTTATCGCCCGGCTTCAAGCTAAATACGTACGAGGACATCATACCTGCTGGCAGATCATCACGTCCGGGAGGCGGTGTCGCTACCCGGATGTTGAATTTAACCACACCGACCTCATCGGGGTAGTTAGCCATCGAGTAGGCACGGATCACGGTCTCGTCTACTTTGGACACATAGCGCCAGATATTGAACTTATCCCAATCCGGGCGATACTCCTCTTCGATGTCGAAGTCTTTATAGGCGGCAACATGCGGCGGACATTCAAGCTGCACATAACCACCGGCACGGAAGTCAACGCTTTCACCTTCGGGCAGACGCAGGGTCAGCTCCTTGATAAAGGTCGCAACGTTAGGGTTGGACTCAACGGTGCACTCCCACTTCTTAACGCCAAAGACTTCGTCTTCGACCTCGATCTTCATGTCATGCTTAACCGAAACCTGACACGACAGACGCCAGCCTTCACGCTTCTGACCTTTATTGAAGTGACCCTCTTCGGTCGGCAGCATCTCGCCACCGCCCTCTTCGACGATACACTTACACTGGGCACAGGTACCGCCACCACCGCACGCGGATGAGAGGAAGATGCCCTGACCAGAAAGCGTCTGCAACAGTTTGTCACCAGCAGGCACTCTGATCGTTTTTTCTGGATCCCCATTGATCTCAATGGTCACGTCTCCGGAACTAACCATCTTGGAGCGAGCGAATAAAATCACCGCCACCAAGGCCAGAACCACAACCGTGAACATGATTACACCGAGTATAATTTCCATGTTCGTTTAACCCTTACTTGTTCGAGCACGTGCAGCTTTACAGCTGCACCCCAGAGAAGGACATGAAGCCCATCGACATCAGACCCACAGTGATGAAGGTGATACCCAAGCCACGAAGACCATGAGGTACATCGCTATACTTCAGTTTTTCGCGGATACCCGCCAGAGTGGTGATCGCGAAAGCCCACCCCAAACCAGCGCCGATACCATAAACCACGGACTCACCGAAGTTATAGTCACGCTCCACCATGAACAACGCACCGGCCATGATGGCGCAGTTAACGGTGATCAGCGGCAGGAACACACCCAGGGCGTTGTACAGTGCCGGTACATATTTATCCAAGAACATCTCAAGGATCTGTACTACGGCAGCTATTACGCCGATGTAGGAGATCAATCCCAAGAAACTCAGATCAACTTCAGGCAGACCGGCCCAAGCCAGCGCGCCATCAGCCAACAGGTAGCTATAGATCAAATTATTGATCGGTACCGTAATACCCAGTACCACGATAACCGCCACGCCCAGACCCATTGCGGTCTGAACCTTCTTGGAGATAGCGATAAAGGTACACATCCCCAGGAAGAAGGCCAGCGCCATGTTCTCGACGAAAACCGCCCGAACCAGCAAACTAATATAATGTTCCATCGTTTATTCGCCTCTGCTTACTTGGTGTTGGGGGCTAGGGTGAATTCAGCCGCTTCCACCTGATTTTTCTTCCAGGTCCTAAGACCCCAGATCATCAGACCGATGATGAAGAACGCAGACGGAGGTAACAGCATCAAACCGTTAGCCACATACCAACCACCGTTGTTGACCAGCGAGAAGATCTCGACGCCAAACAGTGAACCTGATCCCAGCAGTTCGCGCACCACACCGACAAACATCAACACCGCGGTGTAGCCCAGACCGTTACCGATTCCGTCCATAAAGCTGATCCCCGGAGGGTTCTTCATGGCGAAGGCTTCGGCACGCCCCATAACGATACAGTTGGTGATGATCAGACCGACGAATACCGACAGCTGCTTGGACAGCCCATAGGCATAGGCTTTGAGCACCTGATCGACCACGATAACCAGAGACGCAATGATAACCATCTGCACGATGATACGGATAGCACCCGGAATATGGTTGCGGATAGCGGCGATAAACAGGTTCGAAAACGCTGTTACTACTATTACCGCGATACCCATTACCATGGCCACTTTCAGCGAACTGGTTACCGCCAACGCAGAACAGATACCCAGGATCTGTAGAGCGATCGGGTTGTTCCGAACGATCGGTGCTAATAAAACTTCTTTAGTAGTCACTTTAGACATGATTACACCTCACCCTTACGCAGTTTAGCCAGGAAGGGCGAATAGCCGTTCTCGCTCAGCCAGAACTGAACCAGATTGGTCACCCCGTTAGAGGTCAGAGATGCTCCTGCAAGACCGTCAACCTGATGAGCAGCCGCCTTGCTGGCAGGATCAACCTGACCCTTGATCAGAGCGATAGCCGCGTGCTCGGTATTGTCGCCGGCATAGACTTTCTTGCCTGGCCACAAAGCCTTCCAGCGCGGGTTATCGACCTCACCGCCCAGGCCCGGTGTTTCGGCATGCGCATAAAAGCCCAGCCCGACCACGGTATTAAAGTCGCCTTCCAGCGCCATAAAGCCATACAGTGTCGACCACAGCCCCTTGCCATGAATCGGCAGGATCAGGGTCTCAACGGTATCGCCTTTCTTGACCATATACAGGGTTTTGTAGCGAGCATGCCGCCTAATACCAGCCAGATCCTCAGCAGGGCTTAGTGTGATCGCCCGCGATGGATCCTTAACAGCCTTAAGTGCATCGTATGTAACAGGGTCTATGTCATCGGCCCAGGTATTGGTCTGAAGATCCAGTACTCTAGCAACGACCGAGCTGTCGAACAGCTTGTTAATATCTTTACCGGTGGCATCGATATTGGCCGCAGCCAGAACATTGGTTTTCTTATCCAATTCCTTGTTGGCAAGCTGCAAGGGCTTAAGACCAACCGCTGCCACCGATACTAACACCGCGCAGACAGCGCAGAGTGAGATCGTAACGATCAGGGTTTTGGAGATAGAGTCGTTATTAGCTGACATTGCGTAACATCCTCCGCTTGATGTTGGCCTGGACCACGAAGTAGTCGATCAACGGTGCGAACAGGTTGGCAAACAGAATTGCCAGCATCATGCCTTCGGGGAAGGCGGGATTGACCACCCGGATCAGCACAACCATCAAGCCGATCAGCCCACCGAAGTACCATTTTCCGGTATTGGTCATGGAAGCCGACACCGGATCGGTCGCCATGAAGATCATGCCGAAAGCGAAACCACCCAGAGAGAAGTGCCACCAGAACGGCAGACCAAACATCGGGTTAGTGTCGGAACCGATCAGATTGAACAGCAGCGAGGTCGCCACCATGCCGATCATCACCCCGGCGACAATTCGCCAGGCCGCAATCTTGAAGAACATCAGCGCCGCACCACCGATCAGGATTGCCAGGGTGCTCACCTCGCCGACAGAACCTTGGATATTACCGATAAAGGTATCCATCCAGGTGATATTGCTAGCCAGGATCTCTTGCACACCGCCGGAAGCCGCCAGTCCCAGGGGGGTAGCGCCCGCAAAGCCATCGACCGCAGTCCAGACTGCATCCCCTGAAAGCTGTGCCGGATAGGCAAAGAACAGGAAAGCACGACCCGCCAGTGCCGGGTTAAGGAAGTTCTTACCGGTACCACCGAAGATCTCTTTACCGATCACGACGCCGAAGCTGATGCCCAGAGCTACCTGCCATAGAGGAATCGATGGCGGCAGAATCAGTGCAAACAAAATCGAGGTAACGAAGAAACCCTCGTTAACTTCGTGGCCACGTTTCATCGCAAACAGCACTTCCCAGAAACCGCCGACGATAAACGTGGTCAGGTATACGGGCAGCCAGTAGACAAAGCCGTAGATAAAGTTATCCCAGGTACTTTGCGGGTTATGTCCGGCAAAGGAGTCGATGATCGCACCGCGCCAACCTTCAGTCTCGGTCAGCCCCAGAGTTTCCATCGCGGTGTTCGCCTGGAAGCCCAGGAAGTAAGCACCTGCAAAAACAGCGGGGAAAGTACAGGCCCACACCAGGATCATCATTCGCTTCAGGTCGACCATATCGCGAACGTGCGATGCAGTCTTGGTTACCTGACCTGGGGTGTAAAAAATGGTATCCGCTGCTTCATACAGGGCGTACCAGTTTTCATATTTGCCGCCTTTATGGAAATGCGGCTCCATCTTGTCGAGAATATTTCTGATGCTCACGAATTAGCCCTCCTTCAAGATGTTGGTCAGGTTGTCGCGAAGAATCACACCGTATTCATACTTACCGGTACAGGCATAAGTACAGAGTGCCAGATCTTCTTCGTCCAACTCCAGCGCACCCAAAGAGATTGCAACGTCCATATCGCCCACGACCAGTGCACGCAGCAACTGTGTCGGCAGGATATCTAGCGGCATTACCTCTTCAAACTGCCCTACGGGCACCATCGCCCGTTCGGAACCGTTAGTGGTCGTAGTGAAGTTAAACAGCTTACCGGCACTCAATTTACCGGTAACGATGTTCAGCATCGAATGCTTTTCAGCGCCTGGAGCGATCCAGCCCAGAAAGTCACGCGAGCGCCCTTCTAGCAACACACTGACCTGAGTGGCGTAGCGTGACAGATAGGCGAAGGGGCCTTCAGCAGAACGGCCGTTGAACACCGAACCGGAAATAACCCGGTTATCGGCATTTTTAACCAGACCGGCAACCATATCATCGGTGTTTGCACCCAGACGGGTACGGATCAGCTTGGGTTCTGGAACCTGCGGACCAGCCAACGCGACAACCCGATCAGTCCAGAGCACGCCCGTCTCAAACAGCTTACCGACGGCAATAACGTCTTGATAACCGATGGTCCAAACCACTTTCTTCTCGCCCACAGGATCGAGGAAGTGAATATGGGTGCCTGCATTACCCGCAGGGTGGATGCCACTAAACTCTTGTACGGTGGTTTCTGCAGCTGCGGGTACATCAGCACCCGCGGCTTTACACAGGAATACTTTCCCTTGCACCAGCTTGGATAAAAACTGCTGACCCGATACAAACGCGTCCTTCTGCTCGGCAATGATCACAGCAGGATCAGCCGCCAGAGGATTGGTATCCATCGCAGTAATAAAGATTGAGTTAGGGGCACTCTCCGGGGCCGGCACCATACTAAACGGGCGGGTGCGTAACGCCGTCCACAGACCGGATTCAACCATATTTTCGACGACTTGCTCGCGCGTAACCTGTGCGGCATCGTACTTGGTAAACTGCACAGCTTCATCGCCATCGACATCGATAACAACCGACTGCAAAGAACGTTTTTCACCACGGTTAATCGCAGACACCACTCCACTTGCTGGAGCGGTGAATTTGACACCGGGCGTTTTTTTATCGGAAAAAATCACCTGGCCGAGTTTTACTCGATCACCCTCACGGACTGACATTGTCGGTTTCATACCGATGTAATCAGCACCAATGATGGCTACCGAGCTCACCTGCGGACCATCTGTAATGGTCTGCTTCGGTGCTCCGGCTATAGGTAGATCCAGACCCTTTGTGATCTTGATCATGCGCCTCACCCAATCAAAAGCTCTATGTTTCAGAGTCTTATAAGAAAATCAGGCGAATATGACGTATATATCCAGCCTGAACACTTACTTGGACCCAACTAAAAAAATCGCGTAATTATAAAGATCTCATCCTTAAATTTCCACACGCCCAAAGGCTTATATCCATCTGTAGCAGGAGTATTTTTTTCATAATTTCAAGCCTTTAATCAGCAGTTGACAAATAACAACAACAGCCCGCCCAATAGCCACAAAAAAACCGCCGTTTGGCGGTTTTTTTTAATCAAGAGCTCATAGCTTAACCTTCAATCGGGTAGGCAGGCAGCGCCGTCTGAGTCATGTGCTGCAGCAAACGCACTACCTGGCAGCTATATCCGAACTCGTTGTCATACCACACATAGAGCACGCACGAATCACCACTGACGATGGTCGCCAGACCATCAACGATGCCTGCAGAACGAGAACCTACAAAATCGGAAGACACGGCCTCTGGAGAGTTGCTGTAATCAACCTGTTTCTGCAGTTTGGAGTGCAGCGCAATATAGCGCAGGTAGTCATTCATCTCCTCCTGGGTGGTGCCTTTTTCCAGATTCAGGTTAAGAATCGCCATAGAAACGTTTGGCGTAGGTACCCGGATCGAATTACCGGTCAGTTTGCCTTCCATCTCTGGTAACGCCTTGGAGACCGCCTTAGCCGCACCCGTTTCGGTCAACACCATATTTAGCGCAGCCGAACGACCACGACGATCGCCTTTATGGTAATTATCGATCAGATTCTGGTCGTTGGTATAAGCATGTACCGTCTCAACGTGGCCGTTCTTAACCCCAAACTTATCGTTCACAGCCTTCAATATTGGCGTGATCGCATTGGTGGTACAGGACGCCGCCGAGAGAATTTTGTCATCCAGGGCGATATCATGAGTATTAACACCCATGACGATATTCTTAATACCCTTGCCAGGCGCGGTCAAAATCACCCGAGAAACACCGTTAGCGCGCAGATGCAAAGACAGTCCATCTTCGTCACGCCACTTGCCTGTATTATCGATCACGACCGCATTGCTGATACCGTACGCGGTATAGTCGATCGTATCGGGGGCATCGGCATAGATCACCTTGATCACATTACCATTAGCGATCAACGCATTGTTCTCTTCATCAACGATGATCGTTCCCAGAAAGGACCCGTGAACCGAATCACGCCGCAGCAAGCTGGCGCGCTTCTCAAGATCACCGGCATCACCTCCACGAACCACGATCGCCCGTAGACGCAGCGAGTGACCACCACCGGTTTTTTCGATCAGCAGCCGCGCCAGCAGACGCCCGATACGGCCAAACCCGTAGAGCACCACATCGGTTGTGGTTGTCTGATCGCCGTTTTTAAGCGCACCGGACAACTCCTGCTGCAGAAACTCCTCCATAGAAAGGTTTCCACCTTCCTTACGGTATTTAACTGCGAGCTTACCAATATCCACATGGGCACGGCCAAGATCCATCTTGCTCATCGCCTGCACCACTGGATAGGTGTCATGCACGGACAACTCTTCACCTTCAACCTGACGCACATAGCGGTGAGCCTTGAGGATATTCACAACAGAGCGGTTGACGATGATTTTACCGTAGATAGAAGACTCGATTTCACGATCACGGTAAAGGCTACCGATAACTGGAATCATTGATTCAGCAACGGCTTCACGGGCTTTCCAATCAGCAAAGACTTGTTCTTGACTCACAGGGGCTACTCCAATGGCGTCAGAAGGAAAATTTGAGGCGGCATTATGCGCTTTTATCTCCCCTCGATCAAACCGACAGAACTGTACTTTAGGCGCGACTTAGCGATCGTTAAACGCCCACAACCCCGCCAACCGGGACCATTCATCGCAGCAATAGTGAATATTGCAACAGTACGCGCAGCCCAAACAGAGAGCCCGCTACTCGAGGACCTATGAGCGACTTTTAATAAAGTCGCTCAACAAGCATGCGACTACGAAGATTGCGATCCCCACCTCAGCCGCTACAATGCGTAGCTCAATTATTCGCGACGACTCTAGATATTTAATGAAACTGCTGCTCACTTCCAAGATAACTGACGCATCCCCTGGCAAAACCCGCTACATCGACAACCTCTGCGGCGGAGCCAGTGGTTTATTGATTGCCGAGTTGGCTGCCAGCCACTCTCAACTGACCCTGGTTGTCACCCGCAATGTTGAAACCGCCATGCAACTGGAAGCGGAAGTCAGCTTTTATCTGCCCGGATTGGACCTGCTAAGCTTTCCCGACTGGGAAACCCTGCCCTACGACAACTTTTCGCCACACCAGGATATCACCTCGCAACGTTTGGCTTGTCTTAACCGATTGCTGCAGCGGGTAAAGGGCGCAGAGCAGCAAGGGGTGCTGATCGTTCCGGCAACCGCACTGCTACAACGACTACCGCCCCGAAGCTTTATTGCAGCCAACAGCCTAGTGATGGAGAAAGGTCAACGGCTCGACCTGGAGCTGCTGCGTTCAGACCTGGCAGGGCATGGCTACCGCGCTGTAGATACCGTCTACGAACACGGTGAATTCGCCGTTCGCGGCTCGATCCTCGATATCTACCCGATGGGTTCTGAACTGCCCTACCGCATCGATCTATTCGACGATGAGATTGATACTCTGCGTAGCTTTGATCCTGAAACCCAGCGCTCGGTCGATCGGGTCGATTCGATTCGCCTGCTGCCCGCGCGTGAGTTTCCACTCGACAAGGACGCGATAGCACGCTTTCGCCAGCAGTGGCGCGAACGCTTCGATGTAGATCCGCGCAAATGCTCTGTTTATCAAGACATCAGTGATGGCATCGCCCCTGCCGGTATTGAGTACTTTTTACCGCTGTTTTTCGAGCAGACCGATTCCTTACTCGCCTACCTGCCCAGCAGCACCCAGATCATCACCGAGCAGGGGCTGAATCAAAGCTGTGAAGAATTTTGGGATGAGATTCAGAGCCGCTACGAAAGCCGGCGGCATGATATCGAGCGCCCTATCCTACCGCCCCACCAAGCGTTCGTTCCCATTGAAACCCTGTTTAGCCAGCTCAAATTGCTGGCAAGAACCGATTACAACAAGCTCAACAGCGACGTCCTACGCAAAGGAAGCCTAGCCCTGGCGCTCGCCCC